>WRFP01000019.1 GCA_009778725.1 Propionibacteriaceae bacterium | reverse complement strand
GTGTTGTAGGAATTTGACAGGTCGTTGAGCCAGTTTTGAATGGTGGCTTTGTCGGTGTCGTTGTCTACTACGGGTAGAGCTCCTGAGGTGTTGTAGGAATTTGACAGGTCGTTGAGCCAGTTTGGAATCGTGGCGTCTGGGTTGTCGTTTTGTGCGAATGGCCCGGTTTGAACGTCAGGATTGGGGGGCATTTGCGGAGCGGGGGAGTCAAGCTTCTGACTGGCCAGGCTGATCCATGATCGTAACAGCTGTTGGAACATTTTCTGGAGGTTTTGTTCACTGCTTGACGTCCAGGTGGAGGTGCCTCTGTTCTGGCTGAGCTTCCTATAGTTGGTGAGTTGTTGTTTGTATGCACTCAGTTGGGCATCATAGCCAGTAGATTGTGTTGCTTGTCCGACCTGGGAGGCGGAAGCACTGGGTGTGGTCCCAGTGTTGTCAGCGTGTGCGAGGCCGTATCCGCCGGCGAACAGTGTTAAGGAGAGTCCTGTCACAGCTGCGAGACTTTTCATTGTCTTATTCATCACAATGTCTTTCTCTTTGTAGGTACGCGGGTCATGTGTTCAGCAGCCATGTGAACACCTATGGCCACGCTATGAGGAGTCTGGAATCACGTCGATGGGACTCATGTCCCCAGGGACTCAAGTCCCGTGATGAACAGTGCCTGTCCCCGTGACAGTGGCCTCTGGGTCTTCTGACCAGACTCCGTCACGAGGTACATTATCTGGGCGCACCTGCGGGTTGTTGTTTTTTTAATGGAACAACATTGGCGGATGGGATAACGGGCCAAGCATAGGGATCAACACCATGATGAGTCACCACGCGGAAATGAGGTGGAGGGGAATCGTAGTACTACTCATCTGGGACTCGAGTCCCGAGGGACATGGGTCCCATCGACGTGATTCCACATTACTTTTATCGTGATTGCAGGTGTTCTCACACCCGCTGATCGTAGGACCAGCGCCCCTACACAGAGAAAGACACTGTGATGAAGAAGACATTGAAAGGTCTCGCAGTTGTGGCTGGACTCTCCTTAACGGTTTTTACCGGTGGATTCAGCCTCGCGCATGCTGATGACACTCCAAGTGGTCAGACAACGAGTACTGCGACCGCAACATCGACGGGTGTCTCGTGGACTCAATTGTGGAGTCTGTGGGACACGTGGAATGGCCAGACGAAAGGTTCAGACGAGTGGAATCAGACTTATACCCAGATCCTCGACCTTGAGAATCAGTTAGGTATGGGTACAGGCGACCTGATGCCAACCCCACCTACGACCGCCCCACCTACGACCGCCCCACCTACGACTGCTCCACCTACGCAGACAAGTCCGGTGACAACACCACCGCCGACTAGTGTCGTGCCGGTTGTGGTGCCGAGTGTGTCGGTCGATGAGCCGCAGTTGACGATCCCCAAAGCTGGTGGGGTGATGACGACGACGGTGACGACGAATCAGCCCACCTGGACTGCGACCAGTGATCAGGCGTGGGCCGGTGTCAGTCCGAGTATCGGGGTGTCGGACCAGGTGCTCAGTGTCACAGCTGCGGGGAATACGACCAGCCTACCTCGTACTGCCACAATTACGGTGACAGCCGGGTCAGCTCGCACGCTGGTTCGGGTCAGCCAGGATCCGGTTGGTGCCCTCCCCACAGTGAATACGACCATGTCGTTGATGACTCTGCCTGAGACAGGTGGGACCGCGACGACTGTAGTGACAACCAATCAGCCTGGGTGGACGGCTGCCAGTGATCAAACGTGGGCGAGTGCGTCTTCGTCTGGTCAGCCTGGTGACGTGTTGAGCATCACGGCTCAGCCCAACACCACGGGTTCTCAACGGATTGCAACTGTGACGGTGACTGCTGGTGGAGCCCAAACGGTGGTGTATGCCATCCAGAATTCCCAGGTTGTGATCCCCAACGTCACGTTGAGCGGGTTGACACAGATGACCCTTCCTGCTGAGGGTGGTCAACTCACCACACTGGTGACGACCAACCAGGCGACGTGGACTGCCACTAGCAACGCCGGATGGGCGAATGTGACCCAGACCGGGGTGTCTGGTCAAGTCCTGACTGTGCTCGCGTCACCCAACACGACAACCCAGCCGCGTGCTCTGGTGATCACGGTGACTGCTGGTTCTGCGACCACGAGTGTGTTCCTGACTCAGGATGCTCCGACACCGGTCCCGACTCCCACACCAACCCCGACTCCCACGCCGACGCCGACGCCGACTCCGGTTCCGGCTCCGTCGTTGACGCTGAGTCAGACCACCTGGCCGATTGGGTATCTGAATCACACGGTGAATATGACCCTGTATACCAACACGACTTGGCATATTGTGCAGATTCCGTCGTGGGCCAGTCTGACCGTCACAGGGACAATCCCCAACCTTGGCCAGGAAATCACAGTCGGGGTTCAGTACAACGCTGGATACACCCGTACGGGGACGATCATGCTCGAAACGAATGGTGACAATGGGCAACCTGTTATCAGTACCTCTCTTTCCATAACTCAGTACAATGCTGGAGTTTTCCCCTGGTGGGTATTCCAGTAAACACACAATGCAGGCTCCTCCTCTCCATACTCACGGATTCCCTGCATGACGGTAGTGCCCTGGCAGCGCCAGGGCACTACCGTTCTTTCACTCCATAGTTGCACTCACCGGTCACCGATATGACTCCCCGATCAAGGCAACATCTCACTTGGAACCAATCGAGGAAACCGCTCGAGACTGAAACCATAGTGACCAGCAAAAAAGCAGTCCGACCTGGCCACTCTGCCAACACCCTGAGCTGTCGTCACAAGAACACAAGGGCAATTTCACCAGGATTGGCATTGCTGATCTGGGGACTCGAGTCCCGAGGGACATGGGTCCCATCGACGTGATTCCACATAACTTTTATCTTGGATATTAGGTGTTCTCACGCCCCGCTGATCACATGACCCGCGTACCTACAAAGAGAAAGACACTGTGATGAACAAGACATTGAAAGGTCTCGCAGCTGTGACTGGACTCTCCTTAGCACTCCTCAGCGGCGGATACAGTCTCGCCCATGCTGATGACACCGGGAGTGGCCAGACCGCTGCACCAGCAACGCCTGCTGCGAACTCCATTTCCGGTTCTATGAATGATCAAACTTCGACGGCGACCGCGTGGAGCCAATTGTGGGGTCTATGGGATACCTGGAATGGACAGACGCCGGGTTCAGACGAGTGGAATCAGACACGTGACAAGATCCTCGAACTTGAAAAGCAGTTAGGCATGATTCCAGACGATACGATGTCAACTCAACCGTCGACGTCTGGTCCGACGAGTGTTGTGCCGGTTGTGGTGCCGAGTGTGTCGGTCGATGAGCCGCAGTTGACGATTCCTAAAGCTGGTGGTGTGATGACGACGACGGTGACGACGAACCAGCCTACGTGGACTGCGACTAGTGATCAGGCGTGGGCCAGTGTCAGTCCGAGTATCGGGGTGACCGGCCAGGTGCTTAGTGTTACAGCGGCAGGGAATACGACTAGCCTTCCCCGTACTGCCACGGTCACGGTGACTGCCGGCACTGCCAGCACTTTGATTCGTATCAGCCAGGATCCTGTGGGGGTCTTGCCGACTGTGAATACGACCGTAGGGTTGACGACTGTTCCTGCTACGGGTGGGACGGCGACCACTGTGGTGACGACGAATCAGCCTGGGTGGACTGCTGCCAGTGATCAGACGTGGGCGAGTGTGTCTCCGTCTGGTCAGCCTGGTGATGTGTTGAGTATCACGGCTCAGCCGAACTCTACGGGTTCTCAACGGATTGCCACGGTGACGGTGACTGCTGGTGGGGCTCAGACGGTGGTGTATGCCATCCAAGACTCTCAGCCGATAATCCCGACTGTGACGTTGAGTGGTATGACGCAATTGTCGATTCCTGCTGAGGGTGGTCAACTGACCACGTTGGTGACGACGAACCAGGCGACCTGGACTGCAACCAGTAATGCTGGGTGGGCGAACGTTACCCAGATGGGCGTGTCTGGTCAAATCCTGACGGTTCTCGCGTCACCGAATACGACGACCCAGCCGCGGTCTTTGGTGATTACGGTCAGCGCTGGTACGGCGACCACGAGTGTGTTCCTGACTCAGGCTGCCCCGGCACCGGACCCCACCCCCACACCGACACCGACACCGACGCCGACTCCCACACCGACTCCGGCTCCGGTGCCAGCACCGTCGTTGACTCTGAGTCAGACCACGTGGCCGATCGGTTACCTGAATCACACAATGAATATGACTGTGTATTCCAACACGACCTGGCACATTGTTCAGATTCCGTCGTGGGCTAGTTTGACGATCACCGGGACGATCCCGAATGTTGGCCAGGAAGTCACTGTTGGGGTTCAGTACAACGCTGGATATACCCGGACGGGCACGATCATGCTGCAATCCGATGGTAGCAATGGACAGCCTGTTGTGACTGCTACGTTGTCCATTACTCAGTACAATGCTGGAGTTTTCCCCTGGTGGGTCTTCCAGTAATACACAATGCAGGCCCCGCCTCTCCATACTCACGGATTCCCTGCATGACGGTAGTGCCCTGGTAACCCCAGGGCACTACCGTTTTTCAACCCTCAAGTAGTTGTTCGCGTACGTACTCAACGCTGTCGTTGGGAGTCGTCATTGGTTAGAAGTGTTCGTGGGCACAGGGACAATCTCAATTCCGTACAGCACAGTGTCGATGTCGTGACACAGACGGTCGTAATCAACTGTCGGTAAGCGCTTAGCCCGCTCAATCAGTTCGGCTGTTGGCAAACCTTTGCGTCCAAGGAGGCACAGTTCCGCAACCGGGTTGCCGTCCCTGGTCACAGTAATGGTCTCACCACGCTCGACCCGATCGAGTACGTGGCCACCTCGATTCACCAGTGGTCACGACAACACCTATGGTTTGACTGCA
Source organism: Propionibacteriaceae bacterium (assembly GCA_009778725.1). Taxonomy (GTDB): domain Bacteria; phylum Actinomycetota; class Actinomycetes; order Propionibacteriales; family Propionibacteriaceae; genus WQYJ01. The sequence continues at coordinate 17,260 of WRFP01000019.1, read as the reverse complement.
TCACCTGTGATACATGAACTTAACGATGGCGGTCTATGTGGTGCATTCGCAAGTGAGCAGAGGGTCTTGACTTCGGCAAGAGGGTGTCTTTTCTCCACAAGCCATGAGCGTTAGCGGATCCTTGCGCTCGTGGCGAGATTTCCACAGTCTTTTGCACGCGTGCCGTATCTGCGTGTGAGGTAAGGAAGACCGCTCCTTGTCATGCCTCACCTGGACACCTAGACCATCCCATTCCATAATGCGTGGGGGAGGGGCTGCGAGGGTGAGGTGTGGCTGTTGGTGTGCGGTTGGTCGGGGATGTCAGGGTATGGGTGTAGTGAAGTGGGCCAGTCTGACAAGCTCGTCAGGCTGGCCCACGCACATGTCGTTGGTCTCAATCCTCCCTAGTGACGATGATTGTTTCCTGCGAAATGCCGAGACCACGACATCGCTGTGTGACTGACGTGACTCTCATACCCATTCACAGTCTGCGACACCGCATCTGACGTCGGCTCAGAGGTGGCATCCACGGTCAGCGGCTCCGGAGTCGGTGTCACAGGACTGGGTTCGGGGACCGGTGTGGGTTCGGGGATCGGTGTGGGCGCGGGTGAGGGTTGGTTCAAGAGCGCAGCCGCTGCAGTTACCATGCCTGTACGGTCACTAGCCGGTAGGTTCGTCAAGTCTTGGCTCAGTTGTCCGTCCGACTGTCGACCCGTGCGATCTGTGTGACTGCCACTCATCCACACATCAATGGCGGGACTCGTACCTGGAATAGCCAACGCTTGACTGTACATTTGGCCGGCCACCAAATAGTTTTGCAGCCATGCCACCGATGCCGGATCCAGACCATCGGCACGCTCCATCAGCGCATCCCCGGCCTCAGTCAACACAACCGCGCGATCATCACTTGACGCACGGGTCAGATCATACGACGGATCCACAAACGAAGGCTCCGGGGTTGGATCGACCGGGGACGGATAGGGAAGCGGATTCACTGGCACATATGTGGGTTCAGAACTCGGAGTTGGGGTCGGAACCACTGGGGAAGGATCGGGAATCGGAGTCGGGTCCACCGGCAATGGGTCTGGAGTCGGGGTCGGATCCACCGGCACAGGCGCACAACAGTCGATATCGGGACTCACAAATGAGTAGGCCTGGCCTAGCAGCGCAGAGGCCTGGGCGACTGCTTCATTTTGATCTCCTTCGGGTAATGTCAACAAATCTTGGCTCAACTGACTATCATTAAACTGATGTCCAAAAATGCCGCTCGTCGTCCCATAGAGCGTGCCATCAGGAGTGGCGTCGGTTTCTTCGATAGTACGGGCCTGGGCGTACAGTTGCGAGGCGACATCATCGTCTTGTGGTGCCTGCTCATCACCATTGTACGAACGCGCCATGAGTTGGTCGCCAGCCTCAATCAACATGATGGCCCGATCATCCGGCGATGGATCCGTAGGAGAATAAGTGGCATCACCACTTGCTAACTGAGCCACTACATCCAGCCAATGCGTATCAGTCGCATCAGGGGACGGTTGGCTCAAAATCACAGAAGCCTGCGCCACCTGATCGGTCTGGTCAACCGCGGGCAACCTCAACAGGTCCTGACCCAACTGAGCATCCGAGGGACGATCCTCCCCAAACTTGCTGGTGGTGGTCACATACGGCTGGGCCCACCAGGCATCCCGCACCAAAGCGTGAATAGAATCAGAGATCCCAGCCATGTCCATAGCCTGGCTCCACAATGATGATTCCACTAAATAATCACTATCCGCCTCAGACTGCTCAGAAGTCAACATCTCGCGGTCAGTCACAGCGAAGCTCGCCTCCATCAACAAGACTGCCTTGTCATCTGGGGAAGGATTATCCATGGAGTACGACACCGTCTTGTACGCCTCTGGGGTCGTGTCTAACGACATGCCTAACAGTTGGACCGCCACCTTCACAGCGTCAGTCTGATCAGCCGCTGGCAACCTTAACAAGTCATCACTCAACTGAGCATTTGACGGAGCGCCCACGGTGGACAAACCACTCACATACTGACCACAAGCAAGAGCACCGCTGACTCCGGTGACAGCCCTCGACTGAGCATTCAGTTGCTGTGCTGCGGTATCAGCTTGGGCTGCAGACTCTGGAGCCAACTCGAACCAAAGCGAATCGAGTGCGATGCTCGCGTCATCGAGAAGGATCGCGTAGTCATCCGGAGACGGATTGTCCATGGTGTACGCCCCAATCTTCTCCGAGGTATATGGATCGCAGAATACTCCCTCGATTGAATTAGCGAACGAAATCGTGTCCGATTCAGGAGACGGATTAGCCAGGGAACGTACTTCATCCGTCAGAGCAGTGATCTGGTCCCCCGTCGCCTGCGACTCGGCAGACCCGGACTCCTCCGTACTCACCTGACCCCACAAGGCCTGCAACTGAGCAATCAACCCATCCATCGTGTCCGGTGTCGGTTCCGGTACAGGGGTCGTGTTCCCGGCAGTCGGGCCATCTGTCGTTACTGGTGTGGGAGTCTGTGACTCATCAGATGTCGGGACATCCTCTGGCGGCGCCACACTGTCACCAGGCTGGCCCACAACACTTGTGGGTTGTCCGGTGGGATCATCGCCCACCGCCGGGTTGGGCGCATACACCACCCCAAGATCCACTGGGGCAGGATCACCATTGTCAAACGCATGTGGGTCCATTTGAAGAATCGACGCCTTCAACTGTTCCACATAAGCAGAATCCCCGTCCTTCACCAAGAAATAGTCATATAAGTTGATCTCTTGCTGTTCCTGGATCGAGATACTTCCATCTTGGCTCTTCACGGGAGACGGGTTTGTCGTCGGATCGTCTGCCAGGGCGAGACTGTACCCCCCGCCACACAGCGCCAGCGTCAGCCCCGCAGTGACAGCCAGCCCTTTCATCATCTTGTTCATCATTAGCTCTCTCTTCATTTCGTTGGAATACCAGTCGCCCGACCAGTACGTGTACAAGGACTTCCCCCACCATAAGATAAAACAGATACCACGTCGATGGGACCTACATCCCATCACGTCTATATTCCGTAGTCGCCTTGGGGTTGACCTCATCAAAATCCGAAGGGGTTGAGGCAACGAACACAGTGACCGGTGCCCTCAGGATCGTTCCGGGGCAGTCCCAATCAGTCTCGTCAGGTCTAGCGTAACGAGCAAGTGTCATTTGTAATGAGCGATAGATGTCGGCGTGGTAGGCGACCCTGACTATGTAAACTATGGAGGCTTCGGTCTCGACTTCTGTGATTAATAGACCCTCATTTCGCGGACAATTCGACGTGAATCACTTCGTGGGATGTGGAAGGAAGTGCACACATGATGTTCAGGCGAAAGCACAGGGAATGTCACTGATTTCAGAGTTTTGCCGGGGGCTGATCTTGACCCCGTTCAAGGCCGACGTCTAGTCAATCTTATGGGACTCGTCACTGGTCAGAGGAGTTCGGGGGCAGTGGGACAATCTCAATCCCGTGCACGGCTATAAAGTCGCGAGGGTTGAACGTGTACAGCGGGAGTTGAGTCGCTTTGGCTGTGGCAGCGATGAGTGCGTCGAAGGCCCGTGCCTTGGACTTGCTGCCAGCATGGCGGATGTCTGCCGCAACTTGTGCGAACGCACGAGCCGCAAAGGCGTCGAAGGGTAATGGATCAGCGTAGTCAGCTTCGACTTGTTGCAGTTGTGCTTGTCGTGTGGCTCGCTCCTGCTCATCGTTGGTTACGAGTGGCCCGACTGACAATTCTCCTAGTGTGATCGTACTGATGAAGATCTCCTCTGGCAGATCATCCGCGCACAGTTCACCGATTCGCAAGATGGCAGAGGTATCGAGCAGCCCCTTGGAATACCTCATAGTGACTGGTCCAGTACAGTGTCGATGTCGTGACGCAGACGATCGTAGTCAACCTTTGGTAAGCGCTTGGCTCGTTCAATCAACTCGGCTGTTGGCAGACCTTTGCGTCCAAGGGGGCGCATTTCGGCAACCGGGTTTCCGTCTCTGGTCACAATGATGGTCTCACCACGCTCGACCCGGTCGAGTACATGGCCACCTCGATTGCGTAATTCACGAACGTTCACGACAGCACCCATAGTCACAGTGTATCACCCGTGATACATGAATGTGATTTTTCTGACGGTTGATCTGATGCATCCCCCAGTGCGGAGTGGGCGTTGACTTGGACACGAGGATTCCTTTCTCCACAAGCCACGAGCGTACGCGTATACCCTGCCCCCGTGGCAGGTTATCCACAAGCCTGATCGCACGCCCCATGTGTGTGGCAATCGCCCGTTCGGAGAAGTGGATTATCTGGAGGCATCAATTCGTGGCAGTAGTTCGTCGAAGATCGCGAGGGGATCGGGGACGTAGGCCGGTTGGCGTGGAGTACGGTCACAGATGAGGACCAGTCTGTACGGCAGGCCGAGGCTGGTGTAGGCGGCCATCTTGTGGTGGCCGTCGAGGATGAAACCGGTGACGGAACGATGGGGGTCTTGGCTGGTGTACGGGTGACGTTGGGCGGAGTGAGCCGCGACGATGGCGGCGGGGCGCTTTCCGGCGAGGATGGCATCTCTGAAGGAAGCAATGGTCGATGGGTCCAACGCGCTCGGGGGTTGTGTTGGTGCAATGACGAAGGGGAGCGCGAATGCCGGGTCTCGGTCTCCGGTCGTAATGGCGCTCTTGGGAGCATAGGAGCTGGTCTTGCCGGAATGGGCATCGGCTGGTGCATGTATAGATACTGTGGGTTGGTAGACCTCGTCGTCCTGATCCAGTGAGTCGCTCTGATCCCGCGTGTCAGTCTGGTTGGCTGCGAACCAGGTGTCGGACTTGGGGACCGCTTCGAGGCGCAGGTCCACCAGTCGCAGTTGATACCTCCCGGAGGACAATGTCCCCACAAGCGGTTCCAGAGCGGTCATGAATGCCGAGTCGAAGTGTTCGACGTGGGCCGCCTGATCTCGTACTGCTTGGGCGAGACGAACCGCCTCATCGGGGGCCCACCCGACTCGGTTGAGCAGTACGTCGCAGGTGGAACAGTCGGTCCCCGTTTCGTATAACCGCTCACCACCGTGACGCCAGGTGAACACCCATTCCGGCCATGATAAGGACTTGGGGTCGTCCGGTGTCAACGCGAAAACATTCCTTCCATTGGTAACAATGGTTTCCGCAGTACGAGATGAGGTGATCGTCCACTGGACTTGGGTGACCGGTTGCGTGGTCAGATCGATGGCTGCCCAGTCGTGGCGTACCTGGTCGGTGAAACGGTCACGTTGGGCGGTGCTGTCAGTATCCGGCGCGCATGGCGAGTGGCCTGTCAACCGGTGGATGGCTCTGCCCAGCCAGTACACCGCCTGGTCGTCAGCCCATGCGATCATGTCTTGCAGGGTTGGAGCAACGGATGTTTCACCGATCATCTCAAGGGCGACCGGCAGCCGACCGATGTCGAATGAGGCGGGCCGGGCGCCGGTGAGCATGGTGGCCAGCAGACGAGTGATTGGTTCCGCAGACTCGGCGTCATGGAGTTGTGCTAGTGCATAGACCGCTTGTTCACGCCCCAGGCGCTCGTCGTCTGTCAGGATCCGACGTAGGGTGGTACGGATGTCTGCACTGTCGCAACACGGTGTGACGAGAATCGCATCAACGCCAGGTTGGCTCCATTCCTGTGGCCTGACAGCGTCAATCCAACGCACCAAGATGGCAGGGTTGATGCGCAGATGCCGTTCAGCGGCCTGCTGGAAGATCAGCGAGAGATCATGAGCGTCCTCGTCCAGTAGTGGATCGACCGTCTTGTCAATCAGCTGGATCAGACCGAGAATCTCCTGATCTGATGAGGAGGCGTACAGATCGGGCACACAGTGAGTCTAGTCGCGGCGCGGTGGCGTAGATTCATGAAAGTTAATCTATGAGCAATTGTCATTCACGATGGGCGGTAAACGTCGGCGTGGTAGGCGACTTTGACTACATAGACTGTGGCGGCCTGGGTGTCGACTTCAACGAGGATGCGGAAGGAGCCGATGGTGCCGGAGCGGTAGCGCTCCAGGGGTTCGTGGAGAGCGTGGGTGGTGCGCAGGGGATTGGTGGCCAGTCGTTCGGCGGCGAAACTCATCACGGCGGGGAGGATTCGAGCCGGGAGTCGGCGCAGGGACCGCATCGCTTCCCTGGTCCAGATGACTGTCCAGGTGGGGGGAGAGCCGGTTGGCATCACGTGTCCTCATCCGGCATTCCGGCGGCGATCCACCGGGCTACGTCTTCGGTTGAGGCAGTACGACCCTGGGCAATGTCGTCCTGGCTTGTTGCCAGGGATTCCAGGATGCTGGGATAGCTGAGCCAGAAGGCGGTGTCCTCCAGTTCGGCCATCTGTTGAGCTGAGACGAGGTACGCGGCTGGTTTGCCATTACGCGTGATGGCGACCTGCTCCTGGCGGTGTTCGACCTCGTCAATGACGGCGGACAGGCGATCCTTGGTTTCGGACAGGCTCATGATGATCATGGCTAGAATTCTAGCCTGGATAAACCGAAAGTGAAAACCCCCGGCGTCCAGGCAGTCCTCGGCTCTGCTTGGCACCGAACCGTACTGAAGGCGTCTCCACATTCCGGCTAAGATCGAGATATGACTGCACGCAAAATGGATGGTAAGGCTCAGGCCAAGGTGATTAAAACTGAGTTGGCGGCTCGGGTTGGCGCGCTGAAGGAGCGGGGGGTGCAGCCGGGGTTGGGGACGATCCTGGTGGGGGACGATCCGGGGAGTACGTTGTATGTGGCGGGCAAGCATCGCGACTGTGCTGAGGTGGGGATCGAGTCTTTTCGGGTGGATTTGCCGTGGTCGGCGACCAGTCAGGACGTGGCTTGGGCGATTGAGGAGTTCAACCGGGATCGGCGGTGTACGGGGTATATTGTGCAACTTCCATTGCCGGAGCACATTGATTCGAATTGGGCCCTGTCGCTGATCGACCCGGACAAGGATGCGGATGGATTGCATCCGATGAATCTGGGGCGGTTGGTGTTGGGGATGCCTGGGCCTTTGCCGTGTACGCCGCGGGGGATCGTGGAATTGCTGCGCTACAACGACGTGCCGCTGAATGGCGCGCATGTGTGCGTCATCGGGCGCGGGACCACGGTGGGCCGGCCGCTGGGCCTGTTGTTGACCAGGCGTACGGAAAACTGCACGGTCACTTTGTGTCACACCGGCACCCACGAACTGGCGTCGCACACCCGGCAGGCCGACATCGTGGTGGCGGCTGCCGGTCGTACTGGAATGGTCACGGCCGACATGGTCAAGCCGGGGGCTGTGCTGGTCGATGTCGGCGTGACCAGGGTCGATGGGAAGCCGCAGGGCGATCTGGCCTCCGACGTGTGGGAGGTGGCCTCGCAGGTGACGCCCAATCCGGGCGGAGTCGGGCCGATGACCCGCGCCATGTTGTTGGCCAATGTGGTCGACGCAGCGGAGAGGTCCGCCGGGTGAGTAACGGCACTGGATCGTGGTGGTCGTCCCTGATTCAGAACCCCGGTGTTCTCGGCAGGGTACGGCGGCAGTGGTCCTGGGTGGTCGTACTGGTATTGGTCCTTGTCGGTCTGATCCTGATCGCCCTCGGAGCCTGGAGATGGGGTGCGGGCGCCATCGGTGTCGGCATGATCGTTTCCGGAGTTTTCCGTACGTTCATGAAATCCCCGGGAATCCTGGTCATCCGCGGACACAAATGGATCGACCTGTCCTTCTACTACGGCCTCGGCATCGCCATCGTTGTCTTTGCCATCCTCGTGCCCAACCCGACTGCGGTGTGACACTACACTGAGGACCATGAATTATCGCGTGGCAGATGTGGGGTTGGCTGATTGGGGCCGTCGGGAGATTGCGTTGGCTGAGCATGAGATGCCGGGGCTGATGGCGATGCGGGAACGGTACGGCCAGGCTCAACCGCTGAAGGGGGCACGGATCGCCGGGTCACTGCACATGACTGTGCAAACGGCCGTCCTGATTGAAACTTTGGTTGCTCTGGGGGCGGAAGTACGGTGGGCTTCGTGCAATATCTTCTCGACCCAAGATCATGCGGCGGCCGCGGTCGCCGTCGGGCCGCATGGCACCCCGGATGACCCCCATGGGGTGCCGGTTTTCGCGTGGAAGGGCGAAACCCTGGAGGAGTACTGGTGGTGCACCAGCCAGATCTTCGGCTTCCCGGCCTGTCCGACCATGATCCTCGACGACGGCGGTGACGCGACCCTGTTCGTCCACCAGGGTGTCGAATTCTCCCGGACCGGCGTGCCCCATCCGACCGACGCCGACTCCGACGAGCGGCGAGTCATCCTGGCCCGGCTGGCAACAGTCCTGTCCGAGCACTCGATTGATTTCGAAGCCCTCGCCTCCACCATCGCGGGGGTGTCCGAGGAAACCACCACCGGCGTCCACCGCCTCTACGAGATGGAACACCAAGGAACCTTGCTATTCCCCGCGATCAACGTCAACGATTCGGTCACCAAGTCCAAATTCGACAACAAGTACGGCTGCCGCCACTCGCTCATCGACGGGATCAACCGGGCCACCGACATCCTCATCGGCGGCAAGGTGGCCGTGGTCTGCGGGTACGGCGATGTCGGCAAGGGATGTGCCGAATCCTTCCGCGGGCAAGGAGCCCGAGTCATCGTCACCGAGATCGACCCGATCTGCGCCCTCCAAGCAGCGATGGACGGCTTCGAGGTCCGTACCCTCGATGCCGTGATCGGCCAGGCGGACTTCGTCATCACGGCAACGGGGAACACCCACGTGGTCAGCGCGGAGCAGGTCTCGCGCATGAAAGACCAGGCGGTCCTCGGCAACATCGGGCACTTCGACGACGAGATCGACATGGCCGGGCTGGCCACCTGGCCGGGCGCGACCAAGCAAGTCATCAAACCGCAGGTGGATCTGTGGAGGTTCGCTGACGGCCACGGCGTCATCGTCTTGTCCGAAGGCAGGCTGCTCAACTTGGGCAACGCCACCGGACACCCGTCCTTCGTGATGAGCAATTCCTTCACCAACCAGGTCCTGGCCCAGATCGAATTATTCACCACGAAGATGGCCCCGGGGGTGCACGTCTTGCCCAAGGTCCTGGACGAGGAAGTGGCTCGCCTCCACCTCGGCGCCCTGGGTGTGGAGCTGACTCAACTCACGCCCGAGCAGGCGTTGTACATCGGTGTCAGCGTCGACGGACCGTACAAACCCGACTCCTATCGGTACTGAATCGAGACCCCGGCGTCACATGGTTGAAACATTTCACGTGTGAAATGACCTTTAAAAGATTCCGAGAGGATGAGCATAATGGCACGCTTCACCAAATTTATCGTCGGCGCGGCTGGGATAGCCCTGGCCCTGACTGGTTGCGCAAGTAACACTACGAATTCCCCTTCTCCGAGCACCGACGACACAGTGACAACTGTCAAGGCTGGTTACCTCACCATGTGTTCGGATTCACCCTACCCGCCGTTCGAGTACGAGGACGACACCACGGACACCGGATACGCAGGCTTCGACGTCGACATCATGTCAGCGATCGCCGCCCAGCTCAACCTCAAGCTCGCCGTCATCGACACAGACTTCAACGCACTCCAGTCCGGACTGGCTCTCGCCTCGGGAAGTTGTGACGTTGGCGGATCCGCGATCACGATCACTGATGAGCGCAAGGCGAACATCGACTTCTCCGACCCGTACTACGATTCCCTGCAATCCCTCCTGGTTCCAGTCGGCTCGCCCATCACGGCCCTCGCCGACACGGCGGGCAAGAAGATCGGCGTCCAGACCGGCACAACAGGTGAGACCTACACCGAGCAGAACGCCCCCTCGTCGGCATCGATCGTGACCTTCCCGTCCGACGGCGAGATGTGGCCCGCGCTTCAGGCCGGTCAGGTCGACGCATTGCTCCAGGACTTCCCGGTCAACAACCAGCACGTCAAAGACAACGCCAACTATGTCATTGTTGAGAAGTACCAGACCGACGAGCAGTACGGATATGCGCTGGCCAAGGGCAAGAACCCGGCGCTGCTGGCTGCCATCAACTCCGGTTTGGCCGACCTGCGCAGCAGCGGACAATACCAGACGATCTACGACAAGTACTTCAGCTGATCCTTCCGGAGAACCTGGACAAGGATCACCATGGCCTTGAGTGACATACGGCCGACGGTGCGCCGTCGGATCTCGCGTATCTCCTCGTACGTGATCTTCGCGGCTATCGTGGTGGTCCTGCTCCTGATGACCAACTGGTCGCAGATCGGCGACATCTTCTTCAACTGGAAGGTCATGGCGAGGATGTGGAAGGGCGTGCCCCGGGCCGCTCTCAACACCGTCGTTTACACTCTGATCAGCTTCGGGGCAGGCGTACTGCTGGCCGTCGTCTTCGCGCTGATGAAGATGTCGTCCGGCCCGTTCAAGTGGTTCGCTGTCGCCTACATCGAACTGTTCCGTGGCCTGCCGGCCATGCTGACCCTGCTGTTCATGGCCTTCGCCATCCCGCTGGCCCTGCCCTGGAAAATCCCCGGCGGGACTCTGGGCGGCGGGCTGGTCGGCCTGATCCTGGTCACCAGCGCGTACACCGCGGAGATCATCAGAGCGGGGATCGTCGCCGTACCGAAAGGGCAAACGGAGGCTGCCCGATCCCTCGGCATGGGCAGCTTGCGGACCACCATCACCGTCATCCTGCCCCAGGCAGTACGGATCGTCATCCCGCCGCTCACCAACGAACTGGTGACCCTGCTCAAAGACACAGCATTGTTGTTCATCGTCGGCGCCACCAAGGCCACCAAGGAGTTGACCCAGTACGGCAAGGACGGGCTGTCGACGTACTTCAACTCCACACCGCTGATCGTGGTGGCAGTGTGCTATCTGATCATCACGATCCCGCTGACCTATGTGGTGTCCCGGATGGAGAAGAGGATGGCGGTGAAGCAATGAGTCCGGCCAAGACCCATGTCCGTGACACTCCGGTTCCCGGGGCGCCGCCGATCCAGATCATCGGCTTGCACAAGCACTTCGGTGAGCCGGGTGCCCTCAGAGAAATCGAGCGGCACCACGCGAGAATCGAGAAAGCTGAAAGATTGGTGGCTGCCCGGCAGTCGAGCCAGGAATCCGCGACGCCTGCTGTGGTTGGCCAGGCACCTGAGAAATACGTTGAACCGATCCTTATCAAGCAGGACGACGGCCCGCCGGTGACACCTGGAGACGACCCGACCTGGAATGTCTTGCGCACTCAGGCGGACAAACCGGAGACAAAAGACGTTCCGCAGCCACAGCAGGCAGAAGATCTTCCCGCCCATCATCATTCCGGCTTGCTGCACGTCCTCAAAGGCATCGACCTGACGGTCAACAAGGGTGAGGTGGTGTGTGTCATCGGACCGTCCGGTTCGGGGAAGTCCACGCTCCTCAGGTCGGTCAATCTTCTGGAGAGGCCCACCGGGGGCAAGGTCCTGATCGAGGGGATCGATGTCCAGGACCCGGACGTCAACGTGGACAAGATCCGTACTCGTATCGGGATGGTCTTCCAATCCTTCAACCTCTTCCCCCATATGACCGTGCTGCGCAATGTCACCATCGCCCAGGAGAAGGTCCTGCGCCGTACGTCGGCCCAGGCGCGAAAAGTGGCGCTTGACATGCTGGAACGGGTGGGACTGTCGGACAAGGCAACCGCCCACCCGTCGCAACTGTCCGGCGGACAACAACAGCGCGTGGCCATTGCCCGCAGCTTGTCGATGAACCCCGACATGATGCTCTTCGACGAGCCGACGTCGGCTCTCGACCCCGAACTGGTGGGCGAGGTCCTGGAAGTCATGCGGAACCTCGCCGCCGAAGGCATGACAATGATGGTCGTCACCCACGAGATGGGTTTCGCTCGCGAGGTCGGCACGCGGGTCATCTTCATGGACGACGGCCAGATCGTCGAACAGGGCCGCCCCTCAGACGTCCTCGGCAACCCGCAGCAGCCTCGTACACAACTATTCTTGTCTAAGGTCTTGTGAGCGCCGGGAACCGCTGTCCCACCACGCGATCCCACTCACGACTGACCGCGAATATCCCTCGTTCGCGCGCGCGATAGGGTAGAGGCGTGGTCGATAGTGTACGTGAGGCGGAACAAACGCCGGATGTTGTCCAGCCCTGGGGCGAATTGGGACTGAAGGAAGACGAATATCAGCGCATCCGGGAGATCCTGGGGCGCAGGCCGACCTCGTGTGAGTTGGCCATGTATTCGGTCATGTGGAGTGAACATTGCTCGTACAAGTCCTCGAAGCTGCATCTGAAGCGCTTCTCAGCCCTGGAACCGGTGACACCGCGGGGACCGCTGCTGGCCGGGATCGGTGAGCAGGCGGGCGTGGTCGACGTCGGCGACGGCTGGGCGGTGACCTTCAAGATCGAGTCCCACAACCACCCGAGTTATGTCGAGCCCTATCAGGGCGCGGCCACCGGGGTCGGTGGGATCGTCCGCGACATCCTGGCGATGGGCGCCCGTCCGGTGGCCGTCCTGGATCCCCTGCGCTTCGGTCCGCTCGACGCCCCCGACACCGCCCGGGTCCTGCCCGGTGTGGTCGCCGGAATCGGGGGGTACGGCAACTGTCTCGGACTGCCCACGCTTGGCGGTGAAGTCGTCTTCGACCAGTCGTACCTGGGAAATCCCCTGGTCAACGCGCTGTGTGTCGGCGTGATGCGTCATGAGGACGTCATGAGCGCCGCGGCCCGGGGGATCGGCAACAAGGTTGTGCTCTACGGCGCCGCCACCGGGGGGGACGGCATCGGCGGGGCCTCGATCCTGGCTTCGGAGACCTTCACGTCGGGCGGGCCGACCAAGCGCCCCAGCGTCCAGGTGGGCGACCCTTTCATGGAGAAGTTGCTGATCGAATGCACACTGGAGTTGTTTGAAGCCGGGGTCATCCAGGCGATCCAGGATCTGGGTGCCGCGGGCCTGTCGTGCTGCACCTCCGAACTGGCGTCGGCGGGGTCCGGGGGCATGCATGTCAGCCTCGATTCCGTACCCCTGCGCGACTCGTCGCTGGCTCCCGAAGAGATCCTGATGAGCGAATCCCAGGAGCGCATGATGGCCGTCGTCCTGCCCGAAGACGTGGCAGGTTTCATGGAGATCTGCGCCAAGTGGGAGGTGCTCGCCACCGTCGTGGGTGAGGTGATCGACGGTGATCGGCTGCTGATCGACTGGCAGGGGACCCGCGTGGTGGACGTCGATCCGAAGACCGTCGCCCATGACGGCCCTGTCTACGACCGCCCGGTCAGCCGTCCCGGCTGGCTCGACGGTGTGCGTGAGAACCGGTCTGATTCCCTGACGCGCTCTGTGGCCCCCGACGATCTGGCTTCCGACCTGGTGGCGCTGATCACCTCCCCCAACCTGGCCGATGTCGGCTGGGTCACCGGCCAGTACGACCATTGGGTACGGGGCAACTCCGCCCTGGCACAACCCGAGGATGCGGGGATGCTGCGGGTGGACGAGGCCACCGGACTCGGGGTCGCACTCTCCACAGACTGCAATGCTCGTTTCACCTATCTGGACCCGTATCTGGGAGCGCAGATCGGTCTGGCTGAGGCGTACCGTAATGTCGCGATCACCGGGGCCGAACCGGTGGCGATCACCGACTGCCTCAACTTCGGCTCGCCGGAGGATCCCGAGATCATGTGGCAGTTCGTCGAGGCGGTCAAGGGGCTGGTGGACGGCTGCCAGGAACTCGGCACTCCTGTGACAGGCGGCAATGTCTCGTTCTATAACAAGACCGGTGACACGGCCATCCTCCCCACCCCCACGGTGGGCATGCTCGGCGTCATCGACAACGTGGCCGATCGCATTCGTTCAGGCTTCGCCCATGCCGGCGACGCCATCTTCCTGATCGGCGACACCGCCGACGAACTGGACGGTTCCGCCTGGGCTCAGCTGCGCGGCCACCTGGGTGGCACCCCCCCGACAGTTGATTTCACTGCTCACCGCCGCCTGGCCGACTTCTTCCAGACAGCATCCAAAACCCGTTTGCTGGCCTCGGCTCATGACCTGTCCGACGGTGGTCTGGGCGTGGCCCTGCTCGAGTCCTGCTTCCGCAACGGCATCGGCGCAGAGGTCGCGCTCCTGGGTGATCCCTTCGTGGCCCTGTTCTCCGAATCGACCGGCCGGGTCCTGGTCAGTTGCACGCCAGCCAATGCCGAGGCCGTCGTGGCGCTGGCCGGTCAGTGCCAGTGCCCGATCGCCCGGCTCGGGTCGGTGCGCGACACCGGTCGCCTGGATCTGACAGGTCTGTTCAGCCTGGACATCCACGAAGTCCGCACGGCTTGGCGCACCACCATCCCGGCTGCCCTGGGCCTGATCTGAAGCTGTCCTGCGTCACCCGGCGTTCCGGGTCCTGACCCTGACCACGAGCACCCACGCCCCGGCCAGCAGCAGGACCGCACCCGCAGGAGCGACTGGTCTCCAGACCGGTCCGACCGTCCCGCCGGTGGGAGCCGACAGACCAGTGGGTCCATTGGCAGCAGGCGGTAATTCCGATTGCCCGGCCGCCACGACTGTGATCGGTAGGAAGATGACGGTCTGGCTTGGCAGAACGGCACTGACCAGATAGTAGTTTCCCGGCACGGTGTCAGCCGGAATGTAGGCGGTCAGCCGGGCACATCCGTTGGACGCCGGATTCAGGTCGGCTGACACACCGGCCTGGGCGCAACCGGCGGTGTCACCGGGGTCCGTCACCGTGGTGGAGCCAATCATGGGGGAGTTTTCAGCCGTGGGGTCCGAAATCGGCTCGAGGAAGGTGTCCAGAGCGGTGTTCGCGGGGCTGCCCAGCGAAGTGAGATCGAGCCGCGACACTGTGGCCGACACGGTCGATCCAGCGGTCACCACGGTGGACTGCATCGGTGCGGTGGCCGGGCTCAGGTTGGTGACGACGACCGAGGAACGCGCGTACGAGGGACTGATCTGAGCGGTCGGCGTCTGATCTGGCGCCGACATTCCGGATTCGGCGAGCAGGTAGTTCATCCACACATCACGGTCGAGTAACCCGGTGTCCTTGGGATCGGTCCCCTGGGTCATGACCCAGAACTGGTCGCCGCCGGTGGCCAGGAAGGAGTAGGTGATGACCTTGTAGACCTTGTCGGCCTGGAGCGGTTGGCCGTTGACGAACACCGATGTGACATGGCTGTTCGGGTCGTCCCAGGCGCAGCTGCCGAGCACGCACGGGGTCGCCGATCCCAGATCGGTGTTCACCGTGTACGTCACGTTGTTCGACAGTCCCAGCGCGAGGAAGGGGCGGCTGGGGCGAGCGCCGGTGGCGTCGGTCTGCCACTGTTCTTCGAGCAGTTGCTTGACCTGGGCGCCGGTCAGGTCGATCGTCCACACATTGTTGGAGTACGGCAGGACGTTGTTGGCGTCGGCGTAGGTGATCCTCCCGTCCGTACCGTAGTAGAACTCATTTCTCAGCCCTCCCGGATTGACCACGGCAAGGTCGGCCCCGCCGATCTGGGCCTGCGACTGCGCCGCGTCCAACAGCGAGGTGGCTACCAGAGAACCCATCGCCGATTCGTTGGCCCGGTCGTCACGGGCGGCCGAACCAGCGTTCTGATAGGTCAGGGCGGGCTCGGCCATGAAGGTGCCGGCCTGCCAGGACCCGGAGGTGAAAGCTGTGGTGATATCGGAGGACACATACCCCACCGTCGGGCGTCCGAGGACTTCAGCGTTGGCCAGGGCCGTGTCGATATGGTCGATGATGGTCTGCATCGAGCCCAGGGCCGGGTCGACCTGGTCGGCGCTGACCGCGGGAATCGTCGAGGCTGTGGCCGATGTCACAGTCATGGTGTCGGTGTCCACCATCAGATCGATCTGGCCGACTGCCGAGCCGAAGGCGCCGGCCTGGACGATCGGGCGCCCGGGATGGGTGTCGAGACCCTGGGGGTCTTCGGCGGCAGAACCGGTCCAGGAGTAGGTCGAGTGGGTGTGGCCGTTGACGATGGCGGCGACGTTCGCGTCGGTGTTGTTGACCATGGCGGTGAAGCTGGGAGAACTGAGCAGAGTCTGGTCCAGGGATGGCGCACCGGTCGCGTCTGGCACCACTGCCGCACCATCGTGATAGACGGCAATGACAATGTCCGCTTCATTGTTGGCCTTCAGTTGGTCGGCGTACTTGTTGACCGCGGCGACCGGATCGGTGAAGGTCACGGAAGCGACCCCGGCCGGGCTGACCATCCCCGGCGTCTCGATCGTGACCGCGCCGACGACGCCCACGCGCAGTCCGTTGCCCAGGGTATAGACACAGTACGGATCGAGCACCGGCTGGCTGGTTGCGATGTCGATGACATTGGCGGCGAGGTAGGTCCAGTCGGCCTTCACAGCCGCTGGCGAACCGTCGGGGTTGGTCCCGCCGATGATCCGGTCCGTCAGATCGCTGAGCCCCTGGTCGAATTCGTGGTTGCCCACCGCGGAGGCCTGGAAGTTGATCCCGGGTGTGGCCGCGATGTCGTTGAGCAACTGGATCGTCGGATCGTCCTGGGCGATCGCGGACTGGAAGTCCGAGGCTCCGACATTGTCACCTGCGCTGACGACCATCGAGTTGTCCGGGTCGGCCAGAGCAGCCTTCTCCAGGGTGTACGCCCACGGGACGGCGGCTGTGGCGATGTGGCCGTGGAAGTCGTTGAAGGTGAAGATGTGCACCGGGACCGGGTTGGGTGCTGCGGTGCTGACCGGCGCCGACACTGCCGTGCCCGCCAATCCCAGCACTCCGGCCGCCAGGCCTACCACTATCTTCTTCGCGAATCTGGACATCAGTCATCCTTTCGAATCTGACCGGTGGTTTCCCCCCGCCGGTGGGTTCGGCGAACCTGTCGAGGGATCGTATGGATGGTCCACTTTGGACTCTGCAACACCTGTGTGCGGCACACTCCCCCTTGTCAGGCTCCAAGCCAGAAGGCCCGGACCTGCCCGCTAGCTTAAGTGATACCCGCAGTCAGGCACAAGAGTCCCAGGTCAGATTCCAGGTTCTCAGGACCGCTTTGTGGCCCTGGTCGCGCCGCTGGTCCATTTGCACTCTGACCCCCAGAGTGCTAAGAATGTTATTAGCACTCGCATCATGAGAGTGCTACGTCTGGCAGTGAGAACAGCCTCACGGATGGACAGTACCCCTACGACGAAGGAAGACGTCAATAAAGGTGCTGCTATCTGTGTCAGTTAACTGATCGTCCGTCGCGGGCACTGTGGGGCGCAAGACTCATCCATCACACGGGGGACCACCCCGTACTACCGGAGAAGACATGGCAAAGCTCATTCAATTTGATATCGAAGCTCGCCGCGGC
>WRFP01000018.1 GCA_009778725.1 Propionibacteriaceae bacterium | reverse complement strand
TCCAGTTAGGGCCGTAACCCGCGGCCCGTTTGCATGGAAGGTTAGACCGCGACCTCCACATCCGTGTTGGACCGCGGCTTTTCTCATGCTGATCCAGAGGCTTATGAGCGGGAAGATCCCGCACGTCGCGCCGGGCCACACCGGTGAGTAAGGAGCAGACATGCTCGATGAACAAAACACGGAAATGTCATCAGAATCAATCGGGGAAACCCTGCCTTCGGTGGAGGGCGGGGAAACCACACCGAAAGTTACGCGGACTCGCAAAACCACCACTGCGGCGAAGGTGTCAGAACCGCCCGCCGAACCCGAAGAACCACACCTGTCGTCGTTTGCGCCGAAAGGCCACACCCGCAAGGCGCCGACCCGCCGCAAGACTGCGGCCGATGCGGCCAACCCTCTGGGCGAGCACACGGACGCTGACGCCGGGCCGGAACACGTACCATCATCCGATTTGCCTGTCGGCGGCTCAGCTGACCAGACTGTTGTCCCCCCAACGACCGGGGCACCGACCCGGCGTCGGCGCACGTCGCGGTCCACGTCGGCCCAGGCCGCAGCCGCAGGGGATGCGGCGTTGGAGCCAGGCCTCGGGGCCGACGCCGGAGCCGGAAACAACACCCGTGGCGCCGCGCAGCCGCAGCTGCTTTCCTTTACCCAGGACCAGGATGCCCGCGGGGGGGACGCCGCAGATGACCCCATCGCCGAGGCGCTCAATGCCTTGGGCCGGTCTCATCGCGTACGCACCCGTCATGTCGGGGTCGTCAGCGAATCCGAGAAGGATTCGGAGGCTGCCCTGGATCATTTGGCTCAGGCCATTGCCTCGTCGAGCGAGCCTGAGGACTCAGACGACGATGGTGACGGCGAGGGCGGCACGCCGTCGAGACGGCGTCGCCGGCGTCGCGGTGGCCGCAAGCGTCGCCGGGACGTGGGCCAAACCGATGATTCAGAGGCAGCCGACGACGACGAAGACTCCGCGGACGCAGCCGACGCGTCCGGACACGAGGAGGAGAACGCGGACGATGCGGGCGAGGACGGTGCGCGTCACCGTCGTCGTCGTCGCCGTCGGCGCGGCGAGGATGTCGACGACTCCAGTGACGAAGATGCCGAGATCGTCGTCAAGGTCCGCGAACCCCGTTCCACCAAGGCCAAAGCCGCAGCGATCACCGGTATCGACGGTTCGACCCGCCTGGAGGCCAAGAAGCAGCGCCGCCGCGAAGGAAGGGCCGCGTCCCGCCGCCGGGCGCCGATCCTGTCCGAGGCAGAATTCCTGGCCCGGCGTGAGTCGGTCGAGCGCAAGATGCTGATCCGCCAGAAGCAGGAGTATTCCCAGATTGCGGTGGTCGAAGATGGTGTGCTGGTCGAACACTATGTCGACCGCGCGTCAGCGGCATCGCTGATCGGAAACATCTACCTGGGCAAGGTACAAAATGTCTTGCCAGGTATGGAGGCAGCCTTCATCGATATCGGCCGGGGCCGCAACGCCGTCCTGTACGCCGGTGAGGTCGACTGGGATTCCTTCGGTGAACAGGGCCAGAACCGTAAGATTGAAGATGTCTTCAGTTCCGGGCAGCTGACCGTCGTCCAGGTTTCCAAGGACCCCGTCGGGGCCAAGGGGGCTCGCCTGACCTCACACATCTCTATCCCGGGCCGTTATATTGTGTACGCCCCCAAGGGCCACATTTCAGGTATCTCCCGCAAACTCAGCGAGACCGAGCGCAACCGGCTGAAGTCGATTCTGGACTCTCTGGTCGAGCAGTCGGCGTCGGTTGTCATCCGTACTGCCGCCGAAGGGGCGTCCGAAGACGAGTTGGTCCATGACATCAATCGGCTGAAAGCCCAGTGGGAAGTCATCGAGAAGAAGTCCACCGGCAAGCAGGTACCCCAGTTGCTCTACGCCGAACCAGATTTGACCATGAGGATTGTGCGTGACCTGTTCACCGAGGATTTCTCCTCCCTGATCGTCGACGGCAATGGCGGCATGGAAGACGCGTACGAAACCGTGGAGGCGTACGTCCACCATGTCGCACCCCATCTGGCCGAACGAATCCAGCGCTGGGACCGGGGCGCGTCAGGCGACCTGTTCTCGAAGTACCGCGTCGACGAGCAGATCGCCAAGGCTCTGGACCGCAAGGTGCATCTGCCCTCGGGCGGCTCCCTGGTGATCGACCGCACGGAGGCTCTGACCGTCATCGATGTCAACACGGGCAAGTTCACCGGGTCCGGGGGCAACCTGGAGGCCACAGTCACCAGCAACAACCTGGAGGCGGCCGAAGAGATCGTACGACAACTACGCCTGCGTGACATTGGCGGCATCATCATCATCGACTTCATCGACATGGTGTTGCCGTCGAACCGGGAATTGCTGCTGCGCCGGCTGGTGGAATGCCTGGGCCGGGACCGTACCCGACACCAAGTTTCCGAAGTGACCTCGCTGGGGTTGGTTCAACTCACCCGCAAGAAAGTGGGCACCGGGCTGGCCGAAGCTTTCACCAAGGTCTGCGAGGCCTGCGATGGCCTGGGCCACATCCGCTTCGAGGAACCCGTGGAGAACCAGGCTCCCGCCGATGGCGGGGAACGCCACCCCGTCAGACGCGGTCGCCGCAGGTCCTAAGCCCGAATCCTAAGCCCTTCTCGTCGGCCCTTTCCTCAGAACAACTCACAGGTGTAGCATTTGTTTTGTGGGGAGCTCATTTGTAACGCGAAGCAGAATGATCACGTCGTGGTCGTCATTCACGCGAAAAGTGGGTGCTAGCTTGATTCAGCGAACGCAGTTGCGGAATAATGCACTATGTGAGGTAGAGGGGGGGCCGCGACGATCGTGAGCTGACTCTATCGGGAAAGGAAATGTCATGCTCAAGACTTCCGCACGTCAATTGGGATTTGGTGTGCTTGGAGCTGCTTTGGTGATAACCGTGATGTCCGGCCCATTGGTGTATGCGGCGGACCCGACTGATACAGACACCGCGCCGATGATGTTGGCCGCGCCTGTTCCAGTGATGAGCGCGGTCCAGGATTCGTCAACCAGTGGAGCCACAGTGCTCGGTGATCCGGCTATAGGATCGTTGTCAGACATGAATGGGATTTCGGGTTACATCGGTGCGCAGGCTGGAGACAATGTCAACCAATGGTTGGCGAGTAAAGGGGTGGATCCTGACACGACAGGAGACATCACAGATGCGACGATCCCTGACGGTGCCAAAGACCAGGTGACCTCGAGTGTGAACGACGATGGTACGGGAACACTGTCCTTGGGCGCCGATGCGACAGGGACGCAAGTTGGTTTTCTGGTCGGTGACGCCCAGGGCCAGACCGGTATGACCTGGAATGTGAACAATGTCGTGCCCACCGCCGGTCATGAGAACGACCAACTCGACCTGGGTGGCGCCGATTTGCTCAAGTGGTGGAACGGCACGACGTGGTACGCCGATGTGAACATCATGGACGCGGCGACCGGTCTGTTCACCTGCAAGTGGACGACGGACGGTATGTCTTGCGATGGAACCCTTGTTCAAGGCGGCACGGAGAAGACGGCGGTAGCGGTTCAGAGCCAGGCCCAGAGCGCCGCTGACAACATGAACCAAAACATCAATGCCGACACGACGTCCACCGTCCCTCTCACCCAGATGCTGACGGGTGCCTCGAATCTTTCGTTGCAGGTGAGTTCGCCGATCCCCTACTCGTTCGCCATGAATGTCGGGGACGCTCTGACCGCGGGCAACTCGTTGACCGTCAATCCGTCCGATGTGGTGAGCGGTTCTTGGTTGAACGATTTCACCTTCAACCAAGAGTCGTCCGGGGCCTTGAGTGACATGGCGATGACTGAGGTCCTTCCCCCGGATGTTCTGGTATCTCTGCCCGAACTGTCAGGGTACTCGGATCTGGCCCAGGGCCAGAGTGTGGCCGACATGGGCTCGCTCGCTTTGAGTCAAGCCGCTGCCAACGGACAATTCGACGACTCATCGGCCCAGGCTGTGATCTCCTCGACCAATGATCAGATCGACTCGATCAACAAGGCGATGGCAGACTCGGAAACAGCATCGAACGGCTATGAAGTGGTCTTCCGTCCGCTTGACCAGGATAGCCAGGACGTCATCACGCAAAACACCCACGACATGGTCTCAAGTCTGATGGCCGGTGGCTGGAGCCAGACGATCGCCAATTCCGTCACGGCTGATGTCACGGTGGATTCGACCATCGATGCGGGCAAGATCACCGATCTGACCCCGACTGGCGTCACCTATGATCCGAGCGCGAATCTGCCTGACGTGGGCGTCGATGGTCCTCCCGCTGGTAATGCTCCTCCCCCGCAGGGTTCTATCTTCACCCAGCCTCAAGATGGTGGGTATTATGGCACCACCCAGGTGACGCAGATCCAAGGAACCGCCGAAGCTGGTTCGACCGTGACAGTGACACTGCCGGACAATAGCACCGCCTGCACCGCCACGACCGATGACGCCGGCGCCTGGAGTTGTGACTACGCGCTCACCCAGGTTGGCCCCGGCACTCTCGACGCCTCGGTGACCGACAGTGGGGGCAATCCCATTGATGCGGGTTCTGTCTCGTACACTGTCGTGGATGTCCCGACCCCCACCATCGACGTGGCCAACGGGCAAACCATCTCTGGCACAGCCGATCCAGCGACAGCGGTCGTCGTGATTGATCTCGCGGGGAACGTGCTCGGTCAGATGCTGGTCAACGCCGATGGGACATGGGCGATCACAACTCCGGCCGATGCCCAGCCTGGAATGATCGCAGCTGCGGCGATGACGCAGGACGGCGCCGTCTCGGCGCCTGCGATCATGCAGTTGGTGATGGACGGACCGCAAGCTCCGACCGCTGACCTCTCCGCTGACAACACCTTGACCGGCACCTTGCCGGGGACCATCGCTGATGGAACACAGATTGTTGTCACCTACCCGACGGTTGATGGCACCAACACCGTGTCGGTCGATCCGGCTGCCGACGGCACGTGGACTGCCCAGTTGCCTGACGATTGTGTACCCGGCCAGGTCACAGTGGTCGCGAAAGACGCTGCTGGCAACGTGTCGGGTGCGGCCAAAGTGACAGTTAAGGGTTCTGCGCCAGATCCAGACGCTCCAAATCCGCCTGCGGCAACCGACGCGAGCCCCACGGGTTCGGACTCGACAACAGCGGCCACGGATACAGATACATCTGGTTCTGATTCGACCACGGGGAGCACGGATTCCAGTACGCCTGGTCCTGACTCGCCGCCGGCGACCACCCCGGACACTCAGTCGACACCGGCTGGTACTCCGGGTACGCAGTCGACTCCGGCTGGTACTCCGGGAACTCAGTCGACACCGGCTAGTACTCCGGGAACTCAGTCGACACCGGCTAGTACTCCGGGAACTCAGTCGACACCGGCTAGTACTCCGGGAACTCAGTCAACACCGGCTAGTACTCCTGGTACGCAGTCGACACCGGCTAGTACTCCTGGTACGCAGTCGACACCAGCTGGTACTCCTGGTACGCAGTCCACACCGGCTGGTACTCCAGGAACGCAGTCGACACCGACTGGCGTGGCTTCGACTCCGACTGTTATTGCTCCCGCACCCAGCACTCAGACGTCGACCAATCCATCGTCGGCTCCCACAACACCTGGTGTGACAACTCCGACGGCGCTTCCGTCAGACTCGACTCCGACTGAAAATGCGACCATCAAGAACCCAACGGTTGATGTGACTGATAAGACGCCTCCTGCGACAGGCCCTTCTGGCACACCGAGTGCCACGGATACGACAACAGGAGCTGCCGATGTCTATTACGTTGTGCAGACATCTGTTGACGGCCAGGCCGCCAACGGGGGTGTCGATGTGGTGACATTTGCTGCGGGCAGATCGCAAACGGATCCGGTCTCCGGTGTCAGGGCCGACTTCACGGCCGATGCGCCGGGAATGATGGCGCAGTCGTACTGCGTGACCGATGCCACTGGCACCTGCACAGTCGGTGTCGTCAGTCCTACTGCTGGGCCAGTCGATGTCCACGCCTTCGTGAATGGTGTCGAAGTCGACAATGACCTCGGGTTGTATACCTCCCCGGTCACCGTCACCTTCGTCGACGCTGCTCCGGAGGCTCCGAGCGCGAAGCCGATGGGCGAGAGCGGTCCGATGGTGATCATGAATGTGCCCGTGGTTGTTCCCGGCACGGTGGTGACCCTGAGCGGCGCCAACTGGTCGCCTGGGGAAACGATCGTGATCACGATCCAGTCGACCCCGATCACCCTGCCTCCGCTGACAGCGAATGCTGATGGAACCATCACTGCGGTGCAAGTGCCTGTTCCCGCCGATCTCGAACTCGGAACTCACACCTTGACGGCTGTGGGATCGGTCTCCGGAGCGTACGAGACCACCTTCACGGTAGCGTCCAGTGCTTCGGGAATGTCCATTGTCACCGGTGGTTCTGTCGCCGGTGGGTCGGGCATTGCCTGGGTCTTCGGGCTGATGGCTGTCGGATTCGGTGCCTTCATGCTGGTTTCGCGCAGGCACAAGGCCTGAGGCGTACTGATTGACTAAGTTTCGGTCGCGCGCGTGATGATTCACGTGCGCGACCGAATCTCTTTTCTCTGACCAGACACTGGGTGATACCTCATTGGTCAAAATAGATATGTGTCAGACATGGCCCAGATTCTTAGGTTTCGCCGCGCGTTCTTAGGTTTCATTGTGCGTCTGACACGTTGGGATAGCTTGATTCCCGGAAACAGAGCGAGGATAATTCTCAGTACAGGCAGAGGGGGGGCTCAGTAAGGTCATGGGCTGGTTCTGCCGGGAAGGAATTCAGATGCGTACATCTTCCGCGCGACAATTGGGGTTTGGTGTGTTGGCGGCCGTTGTGGCAGTAACTGGTTTAGCAGTTCCGATGATTGCAACCTTGGCGGATCCGGGTGGTTCCATGCAGTTGCTCAAATCTCCTGCCATGGGGACGCTCAATTCCTTGGGCGGGGTGACCGGATATGTCACATCCCAAGCGGGCGGCAATGCGGACAAGTGGCTGAACGGGCAGGGAATCGATCCCAGCGCGGCCGGGTCGATCGTCGATACAAGTCTGCCCGACGGGGCTAAAGGGACGATCTCGACATCCCCGAACAGCAACGGCTCGGCGTCAGCCAGTATCGCATCCTCAGCCAATGGAGTCAGTGTCGGATATCTTGTCGGTGACGCACGATCCACTGTCAACATGGCGATCAATATGACCAACATCACTCCAAGTCCCGGGCACAGCCAAGACACTCTCCCCCTGACCACACAGCAATTGCTCCAGTGGTACAACGGTATGAAGTGGACAGCCAAAGTCGACTTCATGGGCCTTGCGACGGGGGTGCTCACCTGTGCCTGGACGACTTCTGGAGTGAATGTGTCTGGAACAGTGAGCAATGCCAGCTTCAAGCCCGCCATGGATACCGTCGTCAAGCAGTATCAGGATGCCTTCGCCCAGATCAACGGATCGTCTGTGCCACTGAGCACCATGACCAGCCAAGTCAAGACATCCAGCTGGACCAACAATGGCGCCGCGGTTCCCTTCTCCTTCGCGTACGCAGTGGGCTCGGCCCTGCCAGTCGGCGGTTCGGTGACCGTGAGCGCGGCCGACGTGGTTGCACAGTCATGGATCAACGGATTCAACGCCAACGAGACTCAAAATGGACCGCTCACCGGTATTCCCTTGACATCGATGTTGTCGTCCGATGTCATCAAGGTGCTCCCGGGCCTTCCGGGTTTCACGGACCTGACGAAGACACAGACCATGGCTGATGTGGCGGGAGTCGTGATCTCCCAGAAGGCCGCCAATGGTGACTTCGATGCGCCGGCTTCGCAGTCCATGATTCAGCAGATCAACTCGCAATTGCCTTCCTTCAACTATGACGACCCCAAGAGCGCAACGATCACCTTCAACTCCCTCGACACAGCCAGCCAGAACGCGATCACCAAGAACACCACACCTGTCATGAAGACCGTCATGAACGGAGGATGGGCCACTCAGATCGCCCAGTCGATCCAGGGCACGGTGCAGTTGACGTCGACCCTGGTCCCCGGTTCCGTGACCACCCTGACTCCGACGGGTGTGCAGGCCGCGCCGGTCGCCCCAGCTGATCCCGCACAATCCTCGTTGGCCTTGTCGGCGAACTCGATGACCGTGGTGTCCAAGGGGGCATGTGCCACGACGACAACGTCTGATCCAGCGTCGTTGACAGCCACGGCAACCATCAAAGACACCACCGGTGCTCCGCTGGCTGGGGCGACGGTGACCTTCACGACCGATGCCCCGCTGACAACGAGTTCCCCGACAGCGACCACCGATGCCAACGGCGTCGCCACCGCGACCCTGAAGATCGATCCCGCCGCGATAGTATCGGCCACCACGGTCAGTGTCGGGGCGAGTGTGTCCGTGTCAGGCAGCGCAACCCCGGTGGCAGGTTCACCGGCGAAGGTGAGCCTCACCATCCCTGAGACCACGACAGCCTCCTCGACTCTGGAGGTCGCCGCAACGGTGACCCCTCCGGTGTTGGCGGATGGCAAGCAGACGTACACGGCCAAAGCGACCGTGCTCAACGAGTGCGGCGCGCCGGTGGCCAATGCTCCGGTGGCTTTCACGGCGAGCGGTTCGGCCCAGGTCTCGGCGCCCCAGGTGTCGACCTCGTCAGCCGGTATCGCGTCGGTGACGATCACGGACGCGGTTGCTGAGGACGTGCAGGTGAAAGCAGTCACCAATGGTGCCCAGATCTCCGAGCCACAAACCATCACCTTCGCCGCACTGCCTCCCGCGGTTCCCGACCTGACACAGTCTGTGTTGACGGTCACACCGCAGACTCAGTCAGCGGCGTGCGGCGCCGACGCGGTCTTCCACGCCACGGCAGCCATCAAAGATGACCAGGGCGCGCCGATCTCGGGCGCGGCTGTCGCGGTCCAAACCGATGGATCCTTCTCCAGTACGGCCACGACTGACGCTTCGGGCAAGATCACGCTGGACGTCCCGGTGACAGCCGGCGATGGTTCCACAACGGCCAAGATTCAGGCTCTGGTCAGCGTGAACGGGACGAACAAGGACATCTCGGGCTCTCCGGCGCAGGTCAGTGTCACGTCGACCGGCGCCTGCTATGCGGCCACGTTCTCAGTGGGTAATCAGACTACTGGTGTCGCCGCGGACGGCCAGAGCGCCTGGACAGGAACATTGAAGGTCGTCTCAGCCTCCGGCGATCCGGTGACCGGTGGAGCGGACAAAGCCGCATTCTCTGTCTCGTCCGCCGATTCTGGGACGGTGACCAATGTGGTCTCGGTCAGTGGTGTCACGGACAACAAGGACGGCACCTACACCGTGAAATTCACGTCCTCACTGGCGGGAAGCTACGTGGTGGCCGCGTCTTGGAGCGGTGTCGACGCCGGATCCAAGACGATTGCCTTCGTCAGCGAGCCGACTTCGGCTCCGACATCGACATCCGGCACGACGTCGGCTCCGACCTCGACGCCTGCTGTGACGCCTGGTGCGACACCGACTGCAACCACGGAGCCGACGGCAACCACGGAGCCGACCGAGCCATCCACGGAACCGACAGCGCCACCCACCGAACCGACGGCGCCACCCACCGAACCGACAAAGGGCCCGGCATCTGAGATTGCCATCAGTTTTGACAAGGATCAGCAGGAAGTTGGCGTACCGCTGACGGGAACGCTGACCCTGACTGACGCCAGTGGGGCGCCGATCACAAACGCCGCCGAAGCCGGCTACGTACTGACCGCACCAACGGGAGCGAAAGTGTCCGCACTGACCGACGAGGGCAATGGCACATATGGGTTCACCGTGACGGCGACGGCACCGGGTGGATACGCGTTGAGCCTGACGCGGCCCGATGGAACCAGTGTTCCGGTGTCGGCGACTGGTGAACCGCGGGCGACCTTCGTGGTGACCCCGGGCTTGCTCGCCGATCCGAGTGATCTGGCGGCCTTCCAGACTGCGACCGTGTTCGCCCATCTGGTGGACGGCTTGGACACGCCGTACCCAGGTCAAGAACTGACCTTCACCATCGCCGGGGGGAATGACAATAGCGTCCCCAGCCAGCAAACAGCCCTCACAGACGATCAGGGTGTGGCGGGCATCACTGTGCCGAACCCTGGTGTTCTCCAAGACGAAAATGTCAAGGTGACAGCGAGTCTGACTGAGGGAACAGCTGTCAGTGGGCCTGACGGGTTCGATGCGGTCACCCAGGTTCAAGCAACCTCCTCGCCTGTGATCATTGTCTATCGTGCGATGGAAGCTCCCGATACCCCTCTGGTGGGATATCTCACGTTGAACCAAGACCCGGTGACGGCCGGCCAGCCAACGACTGCGTCAGTGTTGGTGGTCGATAGTAACAGCCAGCCTCAGCCAGGTGTTGCAGTGACATTCGTCGTCAACGGGGCTGCCACCCTGGGAGCAGGGCTGAGCACTGTCATAGTGACGACCAATGCCGATGGACAGGCGCAGGTCGATCTGACGCCCAACCCCAACACGTGCAGCACGCAGACCTTCCAGATCATTGCGTTAATTCCAGGCGGAAGTATGGTTCCGGCGCTTCTCAACGCGATCATTGCGCCCCAAGCGGATCTGTGTTCGTCGGCGTTCTCCGCGGTCGCCGCACCCACCGGCACGGCGCCGGTGTACGCGGATGGCACCGATTCGTGGACACTGACGTTCAAGGCAGCCAATGCCGATGGCAGCGCGCATGTCGATGGCATCGATGACGTGGTTCTTTCCATCCTCAATGCCCAAGGGGCGCCAAGCAATGACGTGTACATGAAGCCGATTGTGAATAACGGCGATGGCACGTACACCACCTGGTTCACCTCGAATGTCCCCGGGGATTACACCGTCAACGCCACCTGGGGCGGAGCAGACACTGCGACTGCGGCGATCACGTTCGCCAGCGGTTCCGAACCGGCTCCGACCAACACTTCGACTGCGTTGCCGACCAGTGAGCCGAGTGCGACAGACACTTCGACGGCGCTACCGACCAGTGAGCCGACTGCGACGGATACGGCGACTGGCGTTCCCACGACAGAGCCCACGACAGAGCCCACGGTTCCGACCAGCCCGCCGACGGAATCCGCCGCGGTGTACACAGTGGCAGTAGTCACCGATGGCCAGGCAATTCCGTCTGGAGCCGATGTGGTGTCGTTCACGGCCAAGAATGCATCGGGCGAGCCACTGTCGGCAGTCCGGGCTGACTTCACGGTGAAGGGCTGGGCGTTCTTGTCGCAGCCGTCGTGTGTGACCGATGACTCGGGAGTGTGCACGGTCAACGTATCGAGCAGCGTCTCAGGTCCAGTCGATGTACATGTGTTCGTCGACGGTGTCGAGGTGGCTGGGTCTGATGGCCAGTCCGCGTCTCCTGTGACTGTGAACTTTGTGGAGCCTTTGGACATCCAGGGTTCTTTGGCTGTGGATCAAACCTATGTTTCTGTCGGTGACACAGCGACGGCGACGGTCGAGGTGACGTCGCAGGATGGCCCCGCGCAGAACATTGAGGTGGCCTTTACTGTCGACGGTTCCGCGGTCTTGAGCCAGGACTCCTGCGTCACGGGGGCAGATGGGACCTGTTCGGTCGCGGTGACCGACGAGGTCGCTGAGACTGTTGAGGTCCAGGCATCTGTCAATGGACAAAACTTGAGCGATTCACCCGCTACCGTGGTGTTCCAACCGCTCGAGTCCGAGAGCGATATGTACTACTTGATGGTCGATACCGGTGTGGGTCAGGCAGTGGCGGACGGGCAACAAACCGCGTCGGTCATCGCCACGATTGTGGACCAGAACTTGGATCCCGTCTCCGGTATGGCTTCCCGGTTGGTCGCCTCAGGCGATCCGGCTGTGACACTGGGACAGTGGGTGGAGAACGACGAGTCTGCGTACACCTTGACTGTCACATCGACAGTTCCGGGGTCGTACTCGATATCGGTGGACCTGATGAACCAGGACGGGACGACCGTACTGACTAATTCTGGGGCTGACGTGGTCTTCAAGCCCGTCGTGACACCGACTCAGACCCCAACAGGGACCAGTACGGCTGCACCGACCACGGCTGCTCCGACTACGCCTGCTGAGACGACGGCTGCGCCGACTACGCCGGCTGCGCCGACTACGCCGGCTGCGCCGACGACTGCGCCGACCACGGCTGCTCCGACGACGGCTGCCCCGACGACGGCTGCGCCCACGACGGCTGCGCCGACCACGGCCGCTCCAACGACAGCTGCGCCAACGACAGCTGCTCCAACGACAACTGCGCCAACGACAGCCGCTCCGACCACGCCGGCTGAGACGACGGCTGCTCCGACCACCGCTGCGCCCACCACGCCGGCTGAGACGACGCCTGCTGAGACGACGCCGGCTGAGACGACGGCTGCTCCGACCACGCCGGCTGAGACGACGACTGCACCGTCGGCAGTGACATCCACCACTGCGGGGACCTCAACCACCCCGGCCCAATCGGCCACCAGCACGACGACTGGAGCGACATCACCATCCACCCCGTCCCTGACGACACCTTTGTACTCAGTGACAGTGGCCAGCGTCGGCTCGGTCCCGGTTGGAACCCCGGCCACAGTGATCTTCGCTGCCTTGACGGGGACGGCCCAGCCGATCGGTGGAGTGAAAGTAGACTTCACAGTCTCGCAACCAGGTGGCTTGTCTGCGACATCGTGTGTCACCGATGACGTGATGGGGATCTGCAAGGTGACGATCACCAGTGATCAGACCGGCGACATGCTCGTCCACGCGTATGTCAACGGCGTCGAAGTCTCAGGGACGAACGGACAATACGCCTCTCCAGTGGCCTTGTCCTTCACCGCCGCAGCAACGGCTCCGGAGACGACAACCCCACCGGCGTCGACAGCAACGTCAACCTCGACGGCATCCAGTACGGCAAGCAGCACCGCGCAGACGCCTGGTACGCCACCAGACACCGCTGGGACTCCCGGCGAGCAGTCGACTCCGACCGGAACCTCGACCTCTGGCACCAGTACGCAATCCACGCCGGACGCCACACCGACATCGACTCCGACCACTGTGATGCCCACGAATCCGGCCTCGACACCCACAAGTGGTCAAACCGGGTCGACACCACCAGCCGACCAGGGATCGCCGATCTATGGTGTGGCAGCGGGAGTCAACGGACAGGTGGCGGGTGGAGACCCCAATGTCGTGATTTTCTCGGCACTGACCTCCGCAGCCGTTCCGATCCAGGGCGTGAAGGCAGACTTCTCCCTGGCCAGTGGGGGGACCCTGTCGACCTCGTCATGTGTGACCGGTGCCGATGGGACCTGTCAGGTGACGGTGTCGTCCAACGCACCAGGGTCTGTCCAGGTCCACGTGTTGGTGAGTGGCACTGAGGTTGCCGGGTACGCCGGACAAGGAGCCTCGCCGGTCACCGTGACCTTCACCGCGACTCAGGGGACTCCGGTCACGACCCCGACGCCGACAACAGCCACCACACCGGCGCCGACCGCTTCGTCGTCCGCGACATCCAGCCCCAGTGCTTCTTCGACGCCGGCGAGCACGCCATCAGCGTCGACGACGCCGGGCGCGTCCGCGAGCACGCCGTCCCCGACCACTACGCCGGGGACGGGACTGGCTCCCGAAACCCCGGTGCCGAGTCAGGCCGCGTCGGCTCAACCGATGGTGCCCGGGGGCCCCACGATCAGTATGGGCGAGCCCGTCGTCGTGACGGGATCGATGGTCACGCTGAGCGGGCAAAACTGGGCCCCATACGAGATGGTGACGATCACCATCGGCTCGACACCGGTTACCCTGCCCCCAGTGCAGGCCGATGCTCAGGGCAGTATCGCGGGCATGACGTTCCCCGTACCGGCTGATTTCGAGACGGGAACGCACACCATCACCGCGGTGGGTTCGCAATCAGGGGCCTATGTGGCGAGCTTCACAGTGGAATCCCCCTTAACCGCCGGGCAGCCATCGGCTCCCACAGGCGGTTCTGTCGCGCAGGCGTCTTACAGTGTGGTCGCGATACTTGTCATGGCATGTTTCGTGGGCCTTATAGTGGTTACATGGCTTCGGCGACGAGCGTCGATAGTCCGGGGGTAATTGAATCGAGATCTCGGTTCAACCGAGAGTGATTGTGCGAGTAGAGGGGGGCCTTGAAACATCGTGAGATGGCCCTGCGGGAAGGATACGTTATGCACACATCTTCGAAGCGTCGAATAGGTTTCGGCATTCTGGCTGGAGTCGTTGCAATCTCAGGGTTGTCGGTTCCGTTGTTGAACACGTTGGCAGCACCGTTGTTGACGTCGTCTCCACTGATGGGAGCCGCTCCTTTATTGGCGGCAGCACCGTCGGGGATGACTTTGTTGGATTCTCCGGCTGCGGGATCCCTGTCGAGCGTGGGGGGTGTGTCAGGCTACATCGCATCCCAGGATGGTGGCGATGTGAACAGTTGGTTGTCGGGTCAGGGTATTGACCCGACGTCAGCTGGTCCGATCACAGACACGACGATGCCAGCCTCGGTCAAGGACCAGCTCACCTCGTCGTTGGGTAGTGACGGGTCGGCCAGTCTCGGTCTGTCGGCAGACGCGACCGGTGTCAGTGTCGGGTACGCGGTTGGTGATGCGCAGGGTACTGCGGCGATGACGGTCGGGTTGTCCAACCTGGCTCCGGTGTCGGGCCAAGAGGGGCTGCAGCTTCCGTTGACAACGGCGCAGAGGCTTCAATGGTGGAACGGGATGGTGTGGACGGCTGATGTGACCGCATCGGGAACCCCGGTGGGAACGATCACCTTCACGTGGGGTCCGACCGGTGTGACCAGTAAGTCGAATGTGACGAATGCATCATTCGCGTCGACGGTGGATCAGATGGCGACCAGTATGACCGGTAGCCTGAACGGGAACCAGACTTCGATGCTGCAATTGAGCAGTCTCCTGGCGTCCATGGGGCCGGTGTCCTCGGATTCGACGTCTTCACTTCCGTACAGTTTTGCGTACGATGTGGGTTCGGCGTTGGCTCCTGGTGGGTCGGTGACGGTGAAGCCGAGCGACGTGGTGTCGGGTTCGTGGCTGAATGGCCTGAACGCAGATCAGACCGGTTCTGGTGCGTTGAGTTCGATCCCGGTGTCGTCGCTGTTGTCAGCCGATATGGTGAAGGCCCTGCCGTCGATGTCGGGATTCGACACTGTTAAAGGTGCGTCCACGATGGCCGATGTGACGTCGAACGTGCTGACCCAATTGGGTGCCGACGGGAAATTGGACCAGGTGATCGGCAATGCGATGTTCTCTCAGACCGATAGTCAACTGGCCAGTGTCGCCGCTTCGATGAATGGGATGTTGGCGTTCGAGCCGATGAATGATGCTGCCAAGCAGGTCTTGGTGACCAATGTTCATGCTTTGGTTCCGACGCTGTTGTCCGGCGGGTGGGCCCAGCAGATCGCCGGTGCCACGAGTGGGTCGGTTGACCTGAAGTCGACGTTGGATCCTGGTGCGGTGGTCAATCTCGTACCCACGGGTGTGACGGTGGCAGCCAGCGCTCCTGTGGCTCCGGCAGCCCCAGAACCGGAGCCTTCGACTGAGGCGCCTGCATCGGAGCCGACGAACGTGGCGACACCCGATCAGAGTGGCGACCAGGCGGGCGTCGACGCGGGGACGACCGACCAGAGTGCCGATCAGGCGGGGACGACCGACCAGAGTGCCGACCAGGCGGGGACGACCGACCAGAGTGCCGATCAGGCGGGAACGAACGACCAGAGTGCCGACCAGGTGGACGTGCCACCGGTTGGGGAGGCACCCGATCAGGACGGTTCCACGGCAGCCGACTCGACGGACTCGACATCGTCTGGACAGACTCCCCCGGGAGCCGAGCCGACTGACGTGATGACGGGTGGGCCTCATATTGATCTGCCAGTGTCGTCCATCGAAACCCCGCCGAGCACGACAGCCAGCGACCTGAAGGCGTCGTTCTCTGTGGCGCCTACGAGTGGGGGAGCCTACGTGGTCGCCGACGGGAAGGACTCGTGGACCGCGACGATCGTTGCGACCCAGGATGGAAAACCCGCTCAATTCCCCGATCCGGCCTCGTTGAAACTGACATCTTCCTCGCCTTCCATGGCGGTCTCAGCCATCACCGATGACCACAATGGGACATACACGGCCACTGTCACGGCCCAAGCGCCGGGCAGTTATACTCT
The DNA here is from genome assembly GCA_009778725.1 of Propionibacteriaceae bacterium. GTDB lineage: Bacteria > Actinomycetota > Actinomycetes > Propionibacteriales > Propionibacteriaceae > WQYJ01. Next base: position 6,597 of record WRFP01000018.1, on the reverse strand, counting down.
GAGCGCGGCCTACGGAACCCAGTCAGTGGCCTCGCAGACAGTTGTCTTTGTCGCAAGTGGGCCGAATGCGGCCCAGTCGGTACTGACTGTGACTCCTGGTACTCTGACCGTCGCGTGCGGCGCTCAAGCAAGCATCACTGTCCAGGCAGTCATCAAGGACAGCCAGGGTACGGTGCTGCCGGGGGTCCCGGTGGTCATCCAGCCCGAGGGCGGGGATGCCGTGACGGCGACGACGAATGATTCTGGTGTTGCTCAGGCGAACATCGCCCTGGTTATGAACAGTGACAAGGCCTGGAACCCGGTAATTCATGTCAGTGTGAACGCTGGAGGTGCTCAGGCTGAGATTTCTGGGTCTCCCGCGACCGTGACGGTCAATCCGGCCGGATCGTGCTACACCACTTCCCTGACCTTGACACCGTCATCGCCCGTACTGGCTGACGGACAGAGCTCGTACACCGGTGTTCTGACCGTCAAGTCGGGCAATGGCGATCCCAAGTCCGGCGACCCGGCTGGTGTTGTGTTCCAGATCTTCGCTGCTGATGGCAAGACTCCGAGTGGTGCGGTGACGGTTGGTCCCGTCACCGACACGGGCAATGGGACGTACACGGCGAGCCTGACCTCCACACTGCCGGGCACGTACGTTGTGTCCGCCTGGTGGTACGACTATAACGCGCCTGTACAGACAATCACCTTTGCGCCTCTGACGGCTTCGACTGACCAATCGACGCTGCTCCCCGCCACTCAGACTGTCATCCAGTCGTGCGACGGGACATCCGATGGTGGGAAGGTGACGGCCACCGTCAAGGACGCCAACGGCACTCCCGTCGGTGGTGCGACGGTGCTGTTCTCGATTGCTGACCAGCCCCCGCAGTCTGCGACGACTGGGTCTGATGGGACGGTGAGCATCACTGTGACCAGTGACAACCGTCCACAATCCACCTGGACGATCGACGTGAACGCCTCTGTTTCGGGGACACCACTGCCAGGTTCTCCGGCGCACGTGGTCTTCCAGCTGGCCCCGGGATGTGTGCCTGCGCCTGCGGCCATCAATGTGGCGATGCCGGACAAAGCACAGCAGGGAACACCACTGAAGGTGGTGCTCACCCTGACTGATGCGGACTCGAAGCCCCTGGTGGGAGCGGATTTGTCCAAGTTGACACTGACGCCATCGTCGGCTGATGTCACTGTCTCGCCAGTGACCGACAATGGTGATGGCACGTACTCCTTCACCCTGAATTCGGCCGTTGTGGGTTCGTACACACTGGGCGTGGCCTACGGTGGCGATAGCTATTCGACGAGTATTCCGTTCTCGTTTGTGGCAGAGCCCATTGTCCAGCCTGCTGATGTGGAGGGTACCTTGTCGGTGGTTCAGGCTACTGATGGGAGTGGGTCGCTGACAGCAGTGGCACAGATCACGAAGTATCCGAGCGGCACGTCCCTGACCGATCTGCCGGTGAAATTCTCTGTCACCGGTGATGCGACCTTGGGAGCCGGCTTGACCAGTACTTCCGTGGTCCCCGACAGCCAAGGCCGGGCATCGGTCGAACTCAGTGTTCCTGCCTACACAGGTACGACACTCACGTTTGACGTCTCTGCTTCAGTGACTGTGAATGGCGTCGAGATTCCCATGGGCGGCTCTCCCACGACCGTGACGATTAAGAGCCCATCGGATGGTCCGACGAATGAGCCGACTACTCCGACCAACCCGCCAACCGCTCCGGTTGCGCCGACGACTCCGGCTGCGACCCCTCCGGTTGGTCCGACTGCGCCGGCGACTCCTCCGGTTGCTCCGACGACTGCCCCGGTTGCTCCGACGACCGCTCCGGTTGCTCCGACGACCGCTCCGGTTGCTCCGACGACCGCTCCGGTTGCTCCGACGACTCCGGCTGCGACAGGCCCTGTTGGTCCGGCTGCTCCGACGACGACTCCGGCTGCGACTGGTCCGGTTGCGCCGACGACTCCGGCTGCGACAGGTCCGGTTGCGCCGACGACTCCGGCTGCGACTGGTCCGGCTGGTCCGACTGCCCCGACGACAACTCCAGGTACTCCGACTGCCCCGACGACAACTCCAGGTACTCCGACTGCCCCGACGACTCCGGGTACACCGGTCGTACTGAATCCTCCTGTGATCACAACTGCTAATGACCAGGTGATTGCTGGTACCGGTGATCCGGGGACGATCGTCACAGTGAAGGATGCGCAGGGTGAGGTTTTGGGGAGTCCTGTTGTGAATGCTGATGGGACGTGGAGGATGACCACTCCTGAGGGACTCGCTGTTGGGACGGTCATCTCGGCGACTGGAGCGGATGGGGCCGGCAACGTGTCCTCACCTGCGCAAGCCACACTGACCCAATCGACACCCAGTGGACCGACAACTCCTGGTGCGACCCCGATCCATGTCTCTGGGAAGGTGAGCGGTGATTTTGATCCTGGTACAACGGTGACGATCACCTATCCGACTGCCACGGGTCAGGGTTCGATTCAGGTGCCTGTGGCGGCCGATGGGACGTGGTCGGCCGATCTTCCGGCTGATGCGGTAGCGGGTACCTTGACGCTGGTGGCGAAGGATTCGACTGGGAAGGTGCTGGCGTCCGGGACCACTGAGGCGACTTCGGCTCCTGATGTCACGATCACCGTGCCTCCGACGACGCCGGGTACACCGGCCCCGACGACGACCGGTACACCGGCTCCGACATCTCCTGGCACACCGGCTCCGGCTCAGCCGACGAGCGGGTCGACGACTACCATTCAGACTCCCGGTCATGTGTCGGGCAAGGTGACTGGTGATTTTGATGCTGGTACGACGGTGACGATCACCTATCCGACTGCCACAGGCCAGGGTACGATCCAGGTGAATGTGGCGCCTGATGGAACATGGTCGGCCACGCTTCCCACCGATGCAGTGGCTGGTCCCATGACTTTGGTGGCGAAGGATTCTACGGGGAAGGTGTTGGCGTCGCAGACCATTCAAGCCACTGCGGCTCCTGATGTCACGATCACCGTGCCTCCGACGCCGGCCAATCCGTCGACTCCGGCTCAGACCCCGACTGGTGCTACTACTCCGGCTCAGACACCGACGAATCCTGGTACGCCGGCTCAGACACCGACAAAAGGTGGTACTCCGGCTCAGACACCAACGAATCCGTCGACTCCGGCTCCGACGCCGGCCAATGCGTCGACTCCGGCTCAGACCCCGACCAATGCGTCGACTCCGGCTCAGACCCCGACGAATCCTGGTACTCCGGCTCAAACGCCGACTACTCCAGGCACTCCTGCTCAGACGGCTTCCACTCCGGCGGCCCCTGAGACTGGGGTTCAGCCGAGTGCGCCTGGTGTCACCAAGGCGACGATTGAGTTGTCGAGTACGACGGTGTCTCTTGGGCAGTCTGTGGTGATCAGTGGCCACAATTGGGTGCCTGGAGAAACGGTGACGATCACGGTGCATTCGGATCCGATCCAGTTCCCCCCTGTGACGGTGAACCCTGATGGGTCTCTTCCGTCGATGACAGTGGCCGTACCTGCGAGTCTTGAAGCGGGTACACACACGCTGACAGCGGTGGGTACTCAGTCGGGCACGGTGTCGATGACCTTCCAGGTGTTGGCTGCCGGTGAGGTGCCGGCTGGGTCTGTCCCCGGTGGGACTGTGCCTGGTCAGTCGGTGTCGGCTTCCACTGGTGGTCAGGCCGGCGTGGCACCGGGTCTGGGATGGCTGGTCGGTGCCGCATGCATCGCGGTCGGACTGGCTGTTGGTGTGATGCGTCGTCGCAGGGCGTGACACTTTTCTGAAGTAATTCCTCTTACTGATCGCTGCCGGTGACCCCGGCAGCGATCAGTGCGTTCAGGCTGGTTTTCTCAGCGGAAATCTTGTCCACGATACCTATCAACATGAAAGAAATACTTGCTATCGGTGGGGCTGTTCGCGTTATAGTTGTTGACAGGGCTTTGGAAACCATAGTCAGAGCCTGGGGGGCAGTTGGAGTTCTGTCTCGGTTGCGTTAATTATTGTTGTAGAGGGGGGCCTCCGGTGAGCGTGAGGTGGCTCTACGGGAGGGATTTATCATGCGCGTTGCTTCTAGGCGTCGGTTTGGATTTGGTGTCTTAGCTGGGATTGTTGCGATCTCGGGGTTGTCGGTTCCTTTATTGAGTACGTTGGCAGCACCATTGTTGGGTTCGTCGCCCGCTTTGGTGGCTGCTCCGTTGGTGGCGGCAGCGCCGTCGGGGATGACTTTGTTGGAGTCGCCCGCGGTGGGGTCACTGTCGACTCTGGGAGGTGTGACCGGGTATGTCGCGTCCCAGGATGGTGGTGATGTGAATGGTTGGTTGTCGGGGCAGGGGATCGATCCGACGGCTTCGGGTCCGATCACCGACACGACTGTGCCGGCTGCGGTCAAGGATCAGGTCACCTCGTCGCTGGGCAGTGACGGGTCTGCCAGTCTTGGTCTGGCGGCTGATGCGTCGGGCGTGAATGTCGGATATGCGGTTGGTGAGGCGCAGGGCAGTGCTGCGATGACCGTGGGATTGTCCAATCTGGCTCCAGTGGCGGGTCAGGAGGGGCTGCAATTGTCGTTGACGACGGCGCAGAGGTTGCAGTGGTGGAATGGCATGAAGTGGACCGCCGATGTGACAGCGTCGGGGACTGCGGTGGGGTCGATTGTGTTCACGTGGGGTCCCACTGGTGTGACGAGTACGACCAACCTGTTGAATGCGTCGTTCGCGTCGACGGTGGATCAGATGGCGTCGAGTATGGTGGGCAGTTTCAACGGCAACCAGAAGTCGATGTTGCAGTTGAGTAATTTGTTGTCCTCGCTGGGGTCGGTGTCGTCGGACAGTACGTCATCTGTTCCGTACAGTTTCGCGTACGGTGTGGGGTCTGCGCTTGCCCCTGGTGGTTCTGTGTCGGTGAAGCCGAGCGATGTGGTGGCGGGCTCGTGGTTGCACGGGTTGAATGCGGATCAGACGGGGTCTGGTGCATTGTCGTCGATGGCTGTGTCCTCGTTGTTGTCTGACGATCTGGCGAAGGCGTTGCCGTCGTTGTCAGGGTTCGATTCGTTGCAGGGTGCCTCGAGTATGGCTGATGTGACGGCGAGTGTGTTGTCCCAATTGGGGTCCGATGGGAAGTTGGACCAGGCGTTTGCCAATGCCATGTTCACGCAGACGGATGGTCAATTGGCCACTGTGGGCAGTTCGATGAATGGGATGTTGGCGTTTAGGCCGATGGATGACGCGGCCAAACAGGTGTTGGTGACCAATGTTCATGGCTTGGTGCCGTCGTTGTTGTCTGGTGGGTGGGCGAACCAGGTTGCACAGGCGGCCACTGGGTCGGTTGAGCTGAAGTCGACACTGGATCCTGGTGCGGTGACCAGTCTTGTTCCCACGGGTGTGACGGTGACGGTGCAACCGGTGCCAGTAACCCCAGCGGACGCGGCGATAGCCGAACCGGCTGATACCACGGTGGTCGAGCCGACGGATACGACGGTGGAGGAGCCGACCGACGCGGCGGCACCTGAGCCGACGGACGCCACGGCAGTCGAGCCGACGGATACGACGGTGGACGAGCCGACCGACGCGGCGGCACCTGAGCCGACGGACGCCACGGCAGTCGAACCGACCGATACGACGGTGGAGGAGCCGACCGACGCGGCGGCACCTGAGCCGACGGACACTACGGCAGTCGAACCGACGGATACGACGGTGGAGGAGCCGACCGACGCGGCGGCACCTGAGCCGACGGACACCGCGGTACCCGAGCCGACGGACACCACACCAGCCGAACCAGCGGATACGCCGGTTGCCGAGCCGACCGATGCAGTGGCAGCTGAGCCCACTGACGTGGCGGCACCTGAGCCGACGGACACGACATCTGAGCCGGTGGACACCCCGGCTTCTGAATCGACGGAAACGGTGGTGGACGAGCCGACCGACACGGTGGTACCTGAGCCGACCGATACGACAGCAGACGAGCCGACGGACGCCACACCAGCCGAGCCGACGACGGAGCCGAGCACGCCGGATGAGCCGGCAACTGAGCCAACTGCACCGACAATTGAGGTGGTTGCTCCCGTGATCACAACGGCTGACGATCAGGTGATCGTGGGTACGGGGGATCCTGGGTCGGTGATCACGGTGACAGATTCCGAAGGTACGGTTATCGGCAATCCGCTTGTGGATGCTGATGGGTCATGGAGAATGACGACTCCTGAGGGCCTCCCTGCTGGAACTGTCGTCTCGGCCACGGCGACTGATGAGGCTGGTCACACCTCCTCAACTGTGCAAGCCTCACTCACTCAATCGACGCCCACCGAGCCGGCAACACCTGGTGAGACGCCGTCCGATGAGCCGACTGCCGATCAGACGCCGGCGGCTGAGCCGACTGTGGTGGAGACGCCGTCCGATGAGCCGACTGCCGATCAGACGCCGGCGGCTGAGCCGACTGTGGTGGAGACGCCGGCGGCTGAGCCGACTGTGGTGGAGACGCCGGCGGCTGAGCCGACTGTGGTGGAGACTCCGGCGGCTGAGCCGACTGTGGTGGAGACTCCGGCGGCTGAGCCGACTGTGGTGGAGACTCCGGCGGCTGAGCCGACTGTGGTGGAGACTCCG
>WRFP01000017.1 GCA_009778725.1 Propionibacteriaceae bacterium | reverse complement strand
GTGCAGGGTGGGCGGAATCACTCCGTGGCGTACGGCCAAGGCCGCCCGAATCAGTCCGGCGACTCCGGCCGCGCACTTGGTGTGCCCGATCTGTGTCTTGACCGAACCGACCCAGGTCTGTCCCGGCAGAGCGCCGGCGTCCAGCATCACCCGGGTCAGGGCAGCCAGTTCCGTGCGGTCCCCCACTGCAGTCCCGGTCCCGTGAGCCTCCACCATGCCGACTTCGCTGGGCAGCACACCGGCCATCTGATAGGCCCGCTTCAGGGCCGTGATCTGGCCCTTCATGTTCGGTGCGGTCAACCCCAGGGAGCGCCCGTCCGAGGAACCGTGGATGCCGCGGATCACCGCATAGATACGGTCATGGTCCCGCTCGGCGTCGCACAACCGCTTGAGCACAACGGCGCCGACTCCTTCTCCCAGGGCCAGTCCGTCACCGGACTCGTCGAAGGTGGCGCAGTAGCCGCGCCGGGACAAGGCGTGAGTTCCGGAGAACCAGATGTAGTCGAGGATGCTGTTGTGCAGATCGGTGCCACCACAGATCACCATGTTCGTCCGGTCCGACCACAGCTCCTGGCAGGCGACGTCCAGCGCGGCCAGGGAGGTCGCGCAGGCCGCGTCCACCGTGAAGTTGCGCCCACCGCAGTTGAGACGGTTGGCGATCCGACCGGCTGTGACGTTGGACAAGATCCCGGGGAAGGAGTCCTCGTCGACCTTCGGCAGCGCCTTGTCGATCTCGTCGGGCAAGATGCCGAACATCCCGCGGATGCCAGAACGGCCGCCGTAGGCGCTGGCGAGTTCGCCCATCGACTCCGTACCGAAGATGACTGACGTGTCGGGCATGCCTTCTTTGATCCGATCCGCGTAGCCGGCGTCCTGCAGGGCCCGTTTGGCCACCAGCAGGCTGATCAATTGCGACGGCTCGATCGACTTCACCGAGATCGGCGGGATGCCGAACTCGATCGGGTCGAACTGGATGGCTTGCAGGAAGGCTCCCCACTTGGACACGACGAAGTCGGTGTCGGTGGAGTCGGGGCGGTAGAAGACATCGGTGTTCCAGCGTGCCGCGGGGACCTCGGTCACCGAATCGCGGCCCATCAGCATGTTGCGCCAGTAGGAGTCGACATCCTCGGCGTCGGGGAAGACCCCGGCCATCCCGATGATCGCGATGGGCTCATCGGAAGGAAGGTAGCCCGCCTGCGACGGCACCTCTTCGACCAGCGGGTCCTTCAAGGTGGCCACCTGCGGCAAGACGGCTATCAGGGCCTCCGCGCCTTCGCAGACCGAGGCATGCAGGCCCGCCATGGTGGTGCCCGTAGCCATCAGGGCGACGGACGAGCCCGCCATGTACAACCCCTGCTTGGCCTGTTCCTTGGCTGGCACGTCGATCAGTTCCGAGGTGTCAGGTGAACGGTCCTTGCCCTTCGAAGCCACGCGGGCACGCCCGAGGTTGAGTTCTTCGAGAGCCAGTCGCGCGGCGATGGGCTCCAGGTCGAGTTTTTCGATGCGGGCCTTCTCGGCGAGGAAGACATCGGCGAATTCGGTCGGCAGCGCGCGCGTCTCCTGACCGGGCGCCGACTCCAGGAGCATCGTGTGATCGGCTTCGATGGCCAGCTCCTGGAAGGTCGCGGTGATCGCCTTGGAGGACACGGCTTCGGATGTCAGCAGGTAGGCCGTACCCATGATGATGCCGATCTTGGCCCCGCGTGCCGCCAGCGAAGCCGCCATGACCGACACGAAAGCGGAAGAAACAGCATCGTGGATTCCGCCCGCGAAGACCACTGTCAAGGAGGCGGCGTCCTCAACGTCGAGTAAGTGTGTCAGCTGCTTGTCCCACAACACTGTCGAATACATCGGGCCGATGTGCCCACCGGACTCGCGGCCCTCGAAGATGAACTTCCTCGCACCTTCTTTGATGGCCTGATCCAGCAGGTTGGCCGAAGGGACGTGGAGGAAGGCCTGGATGCCGGCTTGCTCCAAGCGCTTGCCCTGGGCTGGACGCCCGCCGGCGATGACGACCGCCGTGGGCTTCTTCTCCATGGCCAGAATCTGCTCGACCTGGGCTTCGTAGACGGTTGGCTGGATGAATCCCAGCAGGCCTGCCCCCCAGGGCAGGTCGCCCATGACCTCGGCTGTACTGGCCAGCAACTCAGCTGTGGTCTCGGGTGTGGACATACCGATGGCCAAGGTGGGCATGGCTCCCGCCTCGGCGACCTCGTGCAGGAAGGCCGGGGTGTCGGACACGCGGGCCATCGGTCCCTGGATGATCGGGTACCGCACGCCCAGGCTCTCCGCCATCTCGGAGGAGGAGGCCAGGGCCGGAAGGAATTGTGCTTGCCGTAGGTGCCCGTACGCCGCTTCGCGGATGGCCGCCAGCACAGCGTCCAGGCGGCTGTACCGGTTCAGATACTCGGTGGCCAAGGTGAAGTCTTGTCCCAGGGGGATCAGGTTCTTCTCCAGATCCAGGCCTCCCATGTAGTCTTCGGTGAAGTCGGTTGGGGACACCTTCGGCATGCGCGGCCACTTGAGGACACGGTATCCATTGACAAGGGTAGTTTCTCCCCCCTGGAGCTTGCCCAGGGTCGCCTTCACCTCACTCGGCGCGTCGCACTCGGGCAACAGGGCCACCTGCGAATCGAGGAAAACCCCGCTGGCTCTCAGCGCGATGTAGGCCGCGGCCGTGTGCACCCCGACGCCACCGTGGACGTACACCTTGACGCCTTGTTTGCGGGCGGTGGTGATCATCCGCTGGAAGAGAATGAAGGTGGATTCCTCCCCCACGCGACCAGACGCGTCATTGCCCTTGACGGCGATCGATGTGGCACCGGCGTCGATGGCCCACTCGGCGTCGGCGATCGACATCACCTGCCAGACGCGCTCGACGCGCTCTGGAATGGTTGAATCATCGGTTCCCACGGGCAAGAGGACTCTTGTCACCTGCCAGGGGATGTCGATGGCTGCGATATTGCCCGCAAGGGCGATGCCGAATGCTTGGTTGGTACGGCGCGCGAGATTCTTCAGCGCGGTTTCAGCCGCAGCCTGATCCCTGCCGAGGTGGAGATATGCGAACCCACCGGCCCGCAAAGTTTCCAAAGCCAACCGAATATCCGGTATTTCAAAAGGCGATACGACGCACAAGTCAGCGCACAGTTGCATGGGTGGAACCAATCGTTAATAAACATGGTAGACACCACAAACGAAACGTTGTCATGACCCCCCCATGACCCCCGTCGAAAGCGAGTGTTTTGTTCTGGACGTAGCTATACTAGCGCGAATGCCCCAGAATCTGAAACCGTCTCACACCTCTTATTTTGAGCTAGCATGTTTGCCTCTTGGGAAGCATAACTCCTTGTCATCATAATATAAAGATGCCGAGTCTGAGAAATTGTGATGTAACGCTCATTTATTCAGACAGCAACCTTGTGCGTCTGGGCGGAGCCTGAGCGTGCCTGCAAGGGACCAGACCAACAGTGGGTACCTAAGAAGACGATGAGAATTGATTCCCGAATTGATCACAAGTACTTCCGGCCCTGCGAAACCCCGCTTCTCAAGCGGCATATTCTGAGATAGCATCGAATCAACGCCGGGCTTGGTCACACTGTCACCACCGGCGGCCCCGAGCATGGTGGCGGAGATGAATTCACGGTTCGACCGAAGCAATGAGGGCCTGCTGCGGCCCCGAGAAGTGAAAGCCGCCGCTCGTCTGGTGTTGAGAACCAACCTTGTCACCTGTGTGATCGTCTCCGTGCTGGCCGCCACTCTGATCTGGCCGATGCTGAGCATCACCTCCGTCGTGTCCACCAGTGACGACATCTTGCGGACAGTCTTCCGGGTCCTCCATCTGACAAGGGCACAATCTTTCTTAACGACTGCACAGCAGGCGGTCGCCGACCTGACGCGCTGGACCTCCGTCGGAGCAGACTCCAGCGCCGGGGTCCTGTCGACGCTGTACAACTCGGTGAAATCCTCCGGCGGTGTCGAACAGGCGGCCTTGTATGCGCTCAGTCATGCCATTTTCCACGCCAGCCTGTCCACCTCCATCATCGCGGCGGCCTCACTGATCCTGACCATCGCCGTGACCCTGCTGTTGCGGGTCCCTCTGCGGATTTCCAGTCTGCGGTTCTATCTGGAGACCCGGTTGTACCCCGGCACCCCGATGTCACGGTTACTGTTTATATTCAGGCGCCGCCGTGCCTGGGCCATCGCGTGGGCCAGTGTGTATAAAACAGTGTGGCTGGGCCTGTGGTCGCTCACCGTGGTCATGCTCCCGGTGAAGTACTACTCCTATTTCATGTTCGACTACATCATGGCCGAAAACCCCCACGCCAACCCTCGCGAGGCGCTCAAACTCAGCCAAACCATGATGCGTGGCAACAAGCTTCGTACCTTCCGCCTCGATCTGAGTTTTCTGGGATGGTACGTGCTGGGGTTCCTCACCTTCGGTGTCGTCTTGTACTTCTACGCCATGCCGTACCGCAGCGTGGCCATGGCCGAACTGTACGTGAGGATCCGCCAGCAGTGTGCGGGCCTGCCCCGGATGCAACTGTGTGACGACCGGTTCCTGGTGGAGCGCCCCGAGGACGTGGACCCGGGGGTTGTGGTTGGCGCGACCGCCTCCGTACTGGTGGCCCCCCCTCAGGCGAACAAGGAACACAAGCGTCACGCGACGCCGGCCGGTCGGGTGATGACCGCTTCTGATGTCGACGAGGAGGTCTACCCGGACCCGCACGGCGTCGGCCTGCGCTCGATCTATCACGCCGACTACCGCCGCGACTACTCTGGCGTGAACCTCATCTTGTTCTTCTTCTGCTTCGCCTTCATCGGCTGGCTGTACGAGTCCGTCCTGTCCCCCGCCTTCGTCGGCAGTTTCGTCAACAAGGGGATGTTGTACGGCCCGTGGCTACCGATCTACGGCACCGGCGGCCTGGTGGTGCTGCTCGCGTTGAAGAAGATCCGCGACCGTCCCCTGCTCACCTTCTTCGTGTCGATGGGCCTGTGTGGCACGATCGAATATGTCGCTGCACTGATCATCTACCACCTGCGCGGAGTGTCGTACTGGAGCTATGACGGTTTCTTCTTCAACATCCAGGGCCGGATCTGCCTCGAAGGCCTGCTGATGTTCGGGCTGGGCTGCTCGGCTGCCGTCTATCTCCTGGCGCCCCTGCTCGACACCTGGCTTGGTCGCATCCGGCGCACCACACGGTACGTCATCGCAGCCGGGTTGACACTGATCTTCCTCGTGGACGCGATCTTCGCCATCCTGCTCCCCCGGATCGGGGTAGGACTGACTTCCTGATCACCTGCGCAACGGTATGACTGTGCCACTGCGATCTGGATCAGACGAGGGTCTTGTTCGAGGTGACAACGAGTGATGGAACTGCGCTGTCCTTGAACTGCGATCTGGATCAGACGAGGCAGGCTTGTTCGAGGGCGTCGAGCTGGTCGACCAGGCATTCCGGAACTGGTTTTTCGGGCGAACCGAGTTTGGCGTACCACTGCTGCATCAGGGGCACTTCGGCGGCCCAGGCCTGGGGATTGAACGTGGTCAGGTCCGACAGATCCTCGTCTTGGACGGTCAGACCGTCGACATTCAGGTCTTCGGGACGCGGCAGGAAGCCGATCGGGGTTTCCACCGCGTTCACGCTGGCGTCGATGCGGCGGGTGATCCACTCCAGGACCCGGACGTTGTCGCCGAAGCCGGGCCACATGAAGTGGCCGTCCTCGCCCTTGCGGAACCAGTTGACGTAGAAGATCTGCGGCAGTTGCTCGGGACGGGTGGCGCTCATGTCGATCCAGTGCTGGAAATAATCGCAGACGTGATATCCCAGGAACGGCAGCATGGCCATCGGGTCGCGGCGGACGACTCCGACGGCGCCGGTGGCGGCCGCGGTGGTCTCCGAGGAGCACATGGACGCCAGGAAGACTCCGTGGGTCCAGTCGCGGGCCTGGGCCACCAGCGGGATGGTCGACGCGCGGCGCCCGCCGAAGATGATCGCGTCGATCGGAATCCCGGCAGGCTGGCCGTACTCCGGGGCCAGGATCGGGCACTGGGCCATCGGGGTGGTGAAACGACCATTGGGGTGAGCGGCCGAGGTGCGGGACTCAGGAGTCCAGCTGTTGCCGTGCCAATCGGTGAGGTGATCCGGCTTCTGCTTGGTCATCCCCTCCCACCAGACGTCGCCGTCGTCGGTCAGGGCCACATTGGTGAAGATCGAGTTCCCGAGGTCGATCGTGCGCATGGCATTCGGATTGGTCGCGTAGCTGGTTCCCGGAGCGACTCCGAACAAACCATTCTCGGGGTTGACCGCGTAGAGGCGCCCATCGGCTCCCGGACGCAACCAGCAGATATCGTCGCCCAGCATCTCGGCCTTCCAGCCGGGCAGGGTCGGTTCGAGCATCGCCAGATTGGTCTTGCCGCAGGCGGAGGGGAAGGCGGCGCAGATATTGAAACTGCGGCCGGCCGGGTTCGTCAGCTTGAGGATGAGCATGTGCTCGGCCAGCCAACCCTCGTCGTGGGCCATGGCGGAGGCGATGCGCAGGGCATAGCACTTCTTGCCGAGCAGAGAGTTCCCGCCGTACCCCGAACCGTAGCTCCAGATCTCGCGGGTCTCGGGGAAATGGGTGATATATTTCTCGGGGTTGCAGGGCCAGGGCACATCGGCCTGACCGGGTTCGAGGGGCGCGCCCACCGAGTGCAGGCAGTGGACGAAATCGGCGCCGCGACGGGTCATCTCCGCGTCGACCTCGGCACCCATGATCGTCATGATGCGCATGGACACGACCACATAGGCCGAGTCGGAGATCTCCACACCGAATTTGGGCTCCTCGGCAGCGAGGGGGCCCATGCAGAAGGGGATGACGTACATCGTCCGGCCACGCATACAGCCGTCGTACAAACCGGTCATGGTCGCCTTCATCGAGGACGGGTCGACCCAATGGTTGGTCGGGCCGGCGTCCGCCGAGTTCTGGGAGCAGATGTACGTCCGACTCTCGACCCGGGCCACGTCTTGGGGATCGGTGCGGCAGTACACGGAGTTAGGTTTCTTGTCGGGATTCAGACGCTGCAGGGTTCCGCCGGCGACCAGGAGAGTGATCAAACGATCCCACTCCTGCTGGGAACCGTCACAAAACTCGATAGCATCTGGTTTTGTCAGTGAGGCAACCTCATTCGCCCATTCGACGATAGCCTGGCAGGACGGGGTGGTACCGCGCACCTGAATACTGCGATCAGTCACTGAGAAGCTCCTTTGCTCGATAGCCCGCTGAAGGGGATTGCATTGTCTAGTCTGCCACCCGTCACAAATCTGCGTCTGTCCGCCTGACTCGACTAGAAGGACAGTATTAATCTACTCCACTGAGCAGATAGTTTCGCACCAGGCCCCAGCCGTGTCACAACCTCAGCGGGAAGCAACCTTTCCCCTGCTCACAGCGGCAAATTTCACAACAGTTTCGTTGTCTTTTCTTCGCAGCCCGCTGCGACCACACCTGCTATTATCTGAAATTATCCAGTACGCCGGTGGGTGGTCGTGGATGCTGGTGGCCCGGTGAACGACTGTTCACCCCAGATGGCGTCGGCTAAGAATTTTCCACATCCGGGTGCAGATCCGAATCCTGCTGTTAGCATTACAAATATGATTGCGCGAATAGCAACGGTGGAATTGCGTGAGCGGCTTGAGACATTCGCCGGCGCCATCCTGGTGGGACCTTCAGACATCGGAAAATCCACACTGGCCCGGCAGGTGGCAGGCGAGTGGCCCGCTGGTGCGGTCTTCCTCGACCTGGGGCGGATTTCCGATCGGCGCCGATTGAGCGACCCGGGAGTCTTTTTTCGTGCACAGGCCCCCCGCCTGGTGGTTGTGGACCAGGTCCACCGGATGCCTCAGGTCCTGGCCGTTCTCAAGGACGTCATCGAGGACAACCGGAGTCACGGGCAGCGAACCGGGCAGTTTCTGCTGATCAGCGCCGTGTCCCTCAACCGGCTCCCGGGCGCCGAAGAACACCTGGCCCGACGGATCTCAGTGATGGAGGTCTTCGGTGTGGCACCCGACGAGGCCGCCGACGCGGGCATCGACGTGACGCAGTTGTGGTTGCGCGGCGGCTTTCCCGATTCTCTCACCGCCGGCTCGGACCACGTGTCCAGCCGGCGGCGCGGCACCCTGGTGGATACATACATTCAGCGCGATGTCCCGCACCTGGCCCCGCGGGTGGAACCCGACCTCATTCGCCGGTTGTGGACGATGCTGGCCTATTCCAGTGGCGATCTGCTGAACTCCAGCCGGTTGGCCGAAAACCTGGGTGTCAGCCCACCCACGGTGCTGCGCCACATCGGCCTGCTCGAAGACATGGGTCTGGTCCGGCTCGTCAAACCCTGGCCGGCCGACCTGCCGCGCCGGTTGACCAAGTCACCCCGGGTGTACGTGCGCGACACCGGCCTGCTGCATTCACTGGTGGAGATCGGCACCATCCACGACCTGCTCGGGCACCCGGCCGTGGGCTCCAGCTTCCGCAGCCTGGTCGTCGAGTCCCTGATCACGGCCGCTCCCCCGTCCTGGCAACCTTACTTCTTCCGTACTGCTTCTGGAACCGGGATCGACCTGGTGTTCGCCCGGGGAAACACCGTCCAGGTCGGCGTCCAGATCGCCCTGTCCGGAGAACCAGCCAGCGGGGCCGGGTTCCACCGGGCCTGCGACGCGTTGGGCATCACCCGTCGATTCGTCGTCCATCCTGACTCTGGCGACGACCCGGAACCCCCGGAAGACTCTGAAGACCCCGAAGACCCTGCCCGCGTGGGCCTGACTGATGTGGTGAGGCGCTGGCGGGACCTGGACCGCTGACTCCCCCATCGGGCTCCGACCCGCGGGACCCGTCGCACCTGAGCAGACGGCAGGTGCTCGCCTCGCCAGTGATGCGAACCGGTTGACTGAGATCCACCATCGAGACCCGGATCTGGTGGGCTGTGGTCGCCAGGGCGAACACGAACTGACGATCATAGGAACCGGTGATGACATCGACGGTCATCCAGACGGACCGGTGCGACCGTGGCAGGCCGAGGCGATGGGTGGGTCGTCCCCGCGCCGCACGGACGATGCCGCGTTGCCAGACCCGGGCGGGCACTGCGACCTCCCAGACCCGCGTTGAGAAGCGGAAACCGCCTGACGATCGGTCGGCGACCACCTGCCGGTCCGAGCGGAGCACCATCACCGAGCGAGGATCCAGGAACAACCCACAGCCCAGTCGTTTCAAGGCCGCCTCCCGGACCCCCCAGGCGGTCAGCAGCGCCGGTCCCGGATCGCCGCGGGGCAGGTCGCGACGCTCGCACGGGCACAAGAAGGGTTCGATCCACCCGGTCGGCTGGTCGCAGGACACGACGTCCACACCCAGCCCCGACCCTGCTATCGCGGCGACGACCCAGTCCCCGTCGTGGGAGGCGCTCAGGCAGGCGGCAGGGGCCACGGGCTGGCCAGACGACGAGTACGTGTGCGAGCCGGCCTGCCAGTCCTGGCACAACTGGTCCAAGAGCTTGTCCGCTGCCAAAGAGCGCCGGCGATCGGCAGGCAGCTTCGCACTGAGGTCCTGGAGCCGTGGGGACCATGCGGCTGGTCCTGGTTGCCACTGCGGGCTGACCCGGGCGTAGACCACCTCGACCTGTCCGTACGGCTTCTGGTCCAGGTGAGCCTCAGCCCGTGTCACTCAACCTCCTTGAGGGCTTCGACGACGTTGACGCGACCCACCCGACGCCCCAGCAGTACGGTGGTCAGTGACGACACCAGCACGATCAGCAGCAGGGCGATCAGCACGGACGCCGGGGTGATCCGGGTCGTGTAGTGGAGCAGATTCGTGTCGAACTGGCGCACGTAGGCGGACAGGAACCACACTCCGGCGGGGATGCCGATGACCAAGCCCACGATCGTGACGAAGGCATTGTCGACCAGCGACAATCGGCGCAGTTCCTTGTTCTCCAGTCCGAGGACCTTCAAGGTGGCGTACTGGCGCTTGCGCTCATCGAAGGTCAGCGAACCCAGAGAATACAGCACCACCACGGTCAAGACGACGGCGAAGACCCGAAGGACCATGAAGATTCCGGTCAAGGCGGTCAGCAACGTGAGCGCATTGTCGTACTGGGTGGAGCGCGTGACGACGAAAGACACCGCGGAAGAGCCCCCCAGCGCGTCGAGATCGGCGTCGGCGCGGACGAGCACACAGGTCGGATGGAAGCTCTGGCCCGCCGCCTCCCACTCGGCCTGGGTCACGAACAACCCCTGGGGGGCCGAGCGGATCGTGGTCCCGGTGATCGTGGCCTGGACGCTCGCGATGCCCATCGGGGCAAAGACCACCACCGGGTCCGAAACCCCCAGACCAAGCCGCGAGGCGGCGCCCGCGTTCAGCCAGAAGCCGGCGCCGGCCAAGGCGTCGCCGCGGCTGGACTGCACGGGGTACAGATCGCCGGGACCGACGACGGTCAGGACCACGTCCGAGCCGTCTCCCGGTTTCGTGGACACCGAAACTTGCATCAGCAACTGCGGAGAGGTCCCCATCGCCGGCATCTGCCCCACCTGTTCGGCGGTGACTCCCGCGGCCAGGTCCACCCGGGCGAAGTACGGCGCCTGGGCGGTCGAATAACTGTCGTGGGCTTCGCCCTGGATCGTGTCGGGCAAGCCGAATCCGGCGAAGAGCAGCATCGAGGAGCCGACGATGCCGGCCACGCCCATCAAGATGCGTACTGGATTGGCCAGACCATCACGGAAAGCCCACCGCAGCGGATAGGACGCCCGCCGGATCAACCTTGGTCCGAGGCCCGAAGTTCCCTGGGAAGTCATCGGAACCCCCGGGCGCAGCAGAGTCGCGGGCTCACCCCGGGTGCACGAGCGGGCGGCCAGAGCCGACCCCAGGACGCAGGAGGCGATCACCAGGACAGCGACCAGGATCGGGACCGGGGTGTACGCGATGGACCAGTGCGGCAACTCGAATTGGGGCTTCTGGCTGGACAGGACGGCCTGCGAGAGTAGCGGGGCGACCATCAGGCCCACCACCACGCCGGCGATCCCGGCGACCAGCCCGAACCTGGAGAAGTGCCGGATCAGTTCGCCCCGGCCGAAACCGAGGGCTCGCAGGGTGCCGATGTGTTTCGCCTGGGCGTCCACCAGACGGCGGGTGGAGGTGTACATGGCCAGGACGGCAACCAGGATGAACAAGCTGGAAAACAACACTGACAGGTTTTGGATGGTCGACACCCGGGTGAATGCCGTGGCCACGGTCGGATTGGTGTCCCGGTCGTAGATCACGATACGCGAATTGCCGAGAACGGCCCGCAGTTGCTGGTCGAGGGTGCTGATGGGGACCGTGTGGTCGGTCCTGACCAGGATCGTGGTGGAGGTGGCCGGCTGCGCGCCGAACAGGGCCTGGGCCGACTCGGCGGTGATGTAGCCGTACCCGAACAGGGAAGGATCGGGCATGGTCAGGTCCGAGGGCCGCACGTTGTACACCTGGTCGGGCGACATCACAGTACCGATCAGGGGCACGGACACCTCGGCGGAGCCGCTCGGCTGGGAACTGCTCAGATCGACGCCGTCGCCGAGTGCGAGACCACTCGTCGAAGCCAGGCGATCGCCGAGCCAGACCCCACTGCCCGTGCCGGTGAGCCCGGGGCCGGTGATGACCTGGGGCACCGAAACCGCCCAGTTGCCAGGGTCGTCCATCACCGTCAGCGTCACCCAAACCTGGCCGGAACCCGGCGTGGTCAGCCGGGCGGTGACTTCGTGGCGTACCTCGACGTCAGTCACCGACGACAAGGCCGTGATCTGGGCGAGCTGTTGGTCGCCGACCCCGGTGACGCTCACCCACAGGTCTGCCATCTGGGCCTGAACCTGGAACTGGTCGAGGTTGACCTTGAGCCCATTCCAGGCGCCCTCCAGACCGGTGTACGCGGCAACTGACATGCAGGCCATGCAGAAAACGGCCACGAACTGGGTCCACGACGCCTGGATGTCGCGCACCACCATGATCAGCGAGTACCGCTGCCTTCCCGCCGCCATGTCAGTTCCGCTGCTGAGTCAGCGGTTCAGTGACTGACCGGCGGGTACGTGCCGCAGGCCTGGCGTCACCGGGGCTACGCTGGGCAGCTTCAGCATGGAAGCGCTCCCGGATCATGGCCGCGCGTAAACTGAGCGGCAAGGGTTCTTCCCGGGGAGCATCGATGCCGGCCGGTGCCGCAGAAGGACTGCCCCCCTGACCGGCTTCGCCCGGCTCCTGAGCCGTAGTGTTGTCTGTGTGCCTGGAATCCTCACGTACCACGGCACTCACGCTGCCCAACGACGCGGTATGCTCACCCCACGGATACCCATCCTCACCGGGTTGGGCGGCACCTTCACGCTGCTGAGAAGCGGAATCGTCCCAGGGTGGGACACTGTCCGTCGGCACAGCGGCATCCCCAGCCCAACCGGCCGGACCCTCGTCCCACTGGTCGTCATCGTTGTCCGCCCGGGAGGACACCTCAATCACATGCCCGTCACGCAGATGGATGACCTGATCAGCCAGGGCCTCGAATTCCGGGTTGTGGGTCACGATCACGGCAGCGGTGCCCGTCTCGCGAACGGTGGCCACCAGGGCCGACATCACCGACTCGCCGGTGGCGGAGTCCAGCGCACCCGTGGGCTCGTCACACAACAACAGGGCCGGTCTCTTGGCCAAGGCCCGGGCGATGGCGACCCTTTGCATCTGGCCCCCCGACAGTTCATAGGGAAACGCGTCAGCCCTGTCCCCCAGCCCGACCTGGGTCAGAGCCTCACGGGGCTCCATGGGCTCACGCGCCACGCTGCCACCGCCAAGGTGTCGCTCCGCCTTGGGCCTGGTCGACCCGATGCCGACATTTTCCGCCGCCGTGAGGGTGGGGATGAGGTTGTAGGTCTGGAAGACGAAGCCGATCTGGGTCCGCCGGTAGGCCGTCAGTTCGGAATCGCTCAGTTCGTGGACGGCCACCGACCCGCACAGGATCGACCCCTGGCTGGGGTGGTCCATCCCGCCCACAATGTTCAGGAAAGTCGACTTGCCGGACCCCGACGGTCCGAGGATGATCGTCACGGCGCCTGGGTAGATGTCCACATCGATGTGGTCGAGAGCAATGACTTGTTGCTTCCCGGAGTCGTAGGTCTTGGTCAGGCCACGGGCCCGGATCAGTGGGGCTGTCATGATGTCTCCTGGATGAAGGGGAGGATGGCCGACGCGATGTCGGACACACCGTCGGGTTCGCGAACGATGTCGTAATGGTTGCCCCGAGCCGGACAGTACACGGGCGAGCAACTGAGATAGTCGTCCCATTCATGGACCGAGGTGACCTGGAGGCCGAGATGGTCGAGGATCTGGGCCGGTTCGGGCTTCGTGGCCTCGACGATAAGAGTCGGGGCGGTGATCACCTGGTCGGGCAGCCACCTCTTCAACGCTGTGTGGTTGTCGATCCAAATGGAGTAGAACTGTTCCAACTGCGCGGTCACCGAGGCAGGCCAGTGGGGATACTTCACGCTGGACAAGATTTCGGACACAGTACGGGCCGGGCGGTCTGGTGGGTCCAGCACCACGTGGGGGAAAAGCTGTGTCAACAAGGTGGGGAAGGCCCGCAGGTAATCGTCGGCGTCGCAGTGGCCCCCGATGTAGGCACGCGGCGGATGGGAGTCGATCATGATCAACCCGACCTCACCCCACCCACGCCTGCCGGCTTGGAGGACCATCTCCGCCGCCATGTTCCCGCCGAAGGACCAACCCGCCAGCCACAGCCGCCCCGGCTGGCGCCGCTCCTGGATGGCGTCGAGGTACAGCGCGGCCAGATCGCGGATGCTGGGGCCCGAACCTGTCAGTGATGGGGGGAAGTTCAACGCAGCGATCCCCCACGGCAGCTTCTTGGCCAGGTCGACATAGCACGCAGTGGTCCCGCCTGCGGGATGGACAAGGAACAACTGCGGGGGTCCTTGTCTCAGACTGATCAGGCAGGACGGCTGGCGTGCCAGCTCGCCAGAGCTGGTCGCACGACCGTGCTCCTCGGGCGGCAGGAGGTCTGCGATCCCAGGTGTGGCAGGTGGTAGGCCCGCCACCAACCCGGACAGCAGGCGCACAGTGGGCGCCTGTTGGACGTCGGAGAAGTCCAGCCGGATGCCGACGGTTTCCAGGTCGCCCAGCAAGGTGACGATGGCCAGGGAATCCCCCGCGCGGTCGAAGACGTTGTCATCGGCCTCCAGCGTCGGGTCCAGCAGAGCTTCTCGCGCCAGACGGAGGATGTCGTCGACACCCACCAGGCCGGGCGCCATCGGTACTGGCGCCAGGGACTCGCCTGGCGACGAACGCCGGGGCATCGGCGCCGGGAGGTCTGGCCAGAAGCTCGTGCGGCAGAAGGAACGCAGCTGGTGATCCCTCGGCGCGGTCGCCTGCTCACCAGCAAGAACAATATGCGTGTTACTCCCGCCCATGCCGAAGGATGAGACGCCGACGGCGATGGATGCCGATGTCAGCGGGACCGCTGCGGTGGGAATGCTCGCTGCGCCAAAGTCGATCAGCGGATTCGGCTGGGAAAATCCGGCCATCGGCGGCACCACGCCATGCTGGATGACCAGACACGCCTTGATCAGGGAGACGATCCCCGCCGCCGCGTCCAAGTGCCCGAAATTCGCCTTCGCCGAGCCCAGCCAGACGGGGATGTCGGTCAGTCCCGCCTGGTCCAGACCCTCGCGCAAGGCGCGGACTTCGATCGGGTCGCCCAACCGGGTCCCCGTCCCATGGGTTTCGACGTACGCGAGTTCCGGCAGGCTGCCCGACGACAAAGCCTCGCGCTGGGCGAGGGCGATCACCCCGGACTGGCCGGCAATGCCCGGTGCCGGGTAACCAGCCTTGTCGGCGCCATCATTGTTGGTCGCCGAGCCTGCGACACTCGCGTAGACGACACCAGGGTCGACATCGTCGCGCCGGGCCAGGACGATGGCGGCCACTCCATTGCCCTTCACGGTGCCGTCGGCGCCGGCGTCGAACGGACGGCACACCCCGGTGGGCGAGAAGATCGACTCACGCGTGGCCAGGTACCCGCCCAGGTGCGGCAGGCTGATCGACGACCCGCCCACGATCGCCAGATCGCAGCCACCCAGGACCAGCGACGCCCGGGCGACGTGCACAGCAGTCAGCGAGGACGAACAGGCCGTCTGGATGACCACACTGGGTCCACGAAGATCCATCAGGTAGCTCACTCTGGAGGATAGAAAGTCCTTGTCACAGCCGAGTAGAGCCGAGTAGTCGATGTTGTGGTCGTTCCACAGCCCAGCCCGGGCCAGCGGCCCGAGCAGGTAGGTCGACGCACTGCAGGAACTGAAGACCCCCACCCGTGAGGGGGCCGGCAGCTCCACGCGGGCATCGTCGAGGGCCATCTGGACGGTCTCGAGGAAGACCCGTTGCTGAGGATCCATCAGGATGGCATCGCGGCGCGAGACGTGGAAAAACTCGGCGTCGAATTCGTCGACCCCGGTCAAACTGGCGCGTACCGGCAGGTAGTCCACCCGGGAGCGCAAGGAGGCGTCCCACCCCCAGCCCTCGGCTTCCTCGGCACTGACGGTCTCGAACAGTGCCCGGCCGCTGACGACGTCTTGCCACATCTGTTCCGGATTGTCGGCTCCCGGAAGGCGGCAGCCCAGCCCGATCACGACAACATCTGGTGTCATGCCCCCACCCCCGCGCCCGCGCCGGAGCGGATCTCGTCAGCTGGACGCTGGTGCTGTTCGATCAGCGCCGCCAGGCCGGCCGGTGTGGGATGGGCGAACAGGTCGACCAGGGTCAGCCAGCCCACATCGAAACGGCTCGACACCCGATGGTGGATTTCCATGATGTGCATCGAGGTTCCACCGACCTCCATGAAGCGGTCGGATGGGCGGATATGGCCGGTTCCGATCACCTGTTCCCAGATCTCAGCGATGGCACAGGCCACGTCCGAGGCCTCCTCCCGCTCGGCGTCCTCACCGGCAGCACGCGGTTCGGGCAGCGCCGTCAGGTCGGGTTTTCCGTTGCTCGTGGTGGGGATCGAGTCCACCTCGATGATGCGGGCCGGGATCATGTAGGAGGGCAGCGTGTCGCGGGCGAGGCGGCGGACATCGGCCACGCTGGCTCCGGGGGCGAGCACCACCCAGGCGGCCAGATAGGGCTCGACACCGGCTGGCTGGACCAGGCGTGCCACCGCCGACCTGACCATTGACGTGCACTCCAATCCGGCGACGACCTCCTCGAGTTCGACCCGGTACCCGCGTATCTGGACCTGCTGATCGATCCTGCCCATGTACACCACAGTGTCCCCACAATCCTTGGCCCGGTCCCCACTGCAGTACGCTCGTACTCCCGAATCGGCGCGCAACCAGCGGAATTTGTTGGCGCTCAGATCCGGGCGGCCGAGGTATCCGGCGGCCAACCCCTCCCCGGTCACCAGGATCTCGCCGGGGATGGCGGGCGGACAGACGCAGCCGAACTCGTCCACGATCGTCAATCCCCACCCGGGCAGGGCCTGGCCGATGGCGGATCGTTGCGGCTGATCGAGGTCCTCCGCCGTGATGGCCCGGTGGGTGGAGTGAACGGTCGTTTCTGTGATCCCGTACATGTTGACGAAACGGGGCGTGCCCAATCCGGCCTGGATCCAGGCGGCGACATCCACCGGGTACAACGGTTCTCCCCCGAGGACGATTCGCTCCAAACACGGCAGGGTCTGGCCAGTACGGATCAGGCTGTCGCGCAGCCGCCGGAAGGCCGACGGCGTTTGCATCAGCACCGAGACCTGGTGGCAGGCGAGCAGATCGATCGTGGCCTGCGGATCGGCGGTGTCCTGGCTGGTGGGCACGCACAGAGTGTGCCCGTGGGTGAGCGAGGTGAAGATCTCCCACACACTGAGGTCGAAGCCGAGCGAATGGAACAGGCACCAGGTCTGGGGATCCTCGCTGGTGAAGTGTTCGAGCAGGTCGACCGAATCGAGCAGAGAAGAGATGTTGCCTCGCTCGATCATGACTCCCTTGGGAGCACCGGTCGAACCCGAGGTGAAGATCACGTAGGCGATGGCGTGTGGGGCATAGGTATGGTCGTGAGAGTCGGTGCCGTTCAGATCGGACAGCGCGATGCTGGGATAGCGCGCCACGGTGGCACCATCCGAAGTCAGGATGGTGACCGGGCCCTGGTGGGAGGCCACGACCTGGTCGACGATCGAGGCCAGACGCAGCGGTGGCCCGGATGGATCCACCGGGACATAGGCACGACCACTGGCGAGGATGCCGAGAATGGCGGCCACGGCCTCGGCACTCTTGGGTACCGCCATGATGACGACCTGACTGGCTTGCTTCGCATCCAAACCGGAGGCGACGCGGTCCATCTGCTCCCCGAGACGGCCATAGGTCCACTCGTCAGACCCCGTCAGCGCAATCCGTCCCGGATAGTCATCGATCCTTTGGCGTATCCGGTCGATGACATCCCCACCGGCGCCTGGACGCCCAACCCGACCAGCCGTCACCCGGTCCCAGTCGGACACGAACACGGACGCCTTGATGACCGCCCGCCTGGGCTGGGAGGTCATGGTCTGCAGCGCTTCGAAGAGCAGGTCGTGGGGTGCGGCGGCGCTCAGATGTGAGGAGAATGCCAGGTCGAGGCGGAAACCTTCGTCGCCGGCGTTCTCCACCGTCAGGTTGACGGGATACTGGACGGCTGAGCGGCGAACCGGCAGAGATCGCACGGCCAGCCCGGGCAGTTCCAACCCCAGCGACTGCGAATAATACGTGACAGCATTGTCCAGGGCGGGCAACCCGCGCGAGCCAAGGATGTCCCGGTCGGCCCCCATCAGGTCGGCCCCCTGATTGGCCATCACGACACGTGTGCCGGCCATGACGCGGTCAGCCAGCCTGACCCAGGTGTCGCCGCGCTCCAGGGTTATCGGCAAGGGCAGTGTGTTGATGTAGGCCCCGATTCCGCCCACCGCCTGGCGGCTGCGGTTGACCACCGGAATCCCCATGGTCACCTGGGCGGTCGAGCACAGCCGCTGCAAGGTGGCGGCGTACGCGGTCATGAACGCCACCGGCGCCCCACAGGACAACCCGACCTCACTGTTCAGCAACTCCTGTGCACCGGTCTGGTCGATCAGGATCGGGCGATGACTACCCGGTATGCGACCGGAGCCACCAGGAACGTCCAAGGACAGGTGGGTGAAGGATTCGGTCGCGGCCAGGAGTTGCTCGTACGCCTGCTTGCCCCGCTTCAGCACCGGCACAGGCTCGCCCGAGCCGGGATGGCCGCCGGCATCTAGGCAGATCTCCTCCCACTGGTCTTCTGGCGCTGCGTACATCCGCTGGACGCAGCCAAGCAGTGTGACGAAACTGACGGCGTCGGCGATCAGATGGGAGCACCGCACGGTGACGCATCCTTCCGGATGGCCGGGGTAGACGCAGATGTCCAGCAGACTAGACGCCGTGATGTCCATCGGACCCGCGTCAAGGTCGTCCTCCAGCCGCCGTACTGCTCCTGCCACCGGGTCAGCAAGCTGCCTGACCTGGACGGGAACCGGGGTGTCCACCACCTCGGCCATCAGGACCGGACCGTCCATGACAAAGCGGGTGCGCAATCCGGGGATGGCAGCGCCAATCAGGGTCAAACAGCGTGTCAGTACGGGCCAGTTGGTGGGTCCGCTGATCGCGAAGGCGAAGGCCAGGTCAGGACTGGGATCGTCAGGATGGGCAGCATACTGGAAATAAAGATTGCGCTGGGTGAAGCGGGCGGGATAACGCAGGCTCATGACCGAACCTCCTGCCCCGCTGGTCCGGGTTGGTACAGGTAACGCTTGACCTTTCCCAGGCTGGTGGTCTGGAAGGGACGCTCCTGAACGAAGACTCGTCTGACCTGCCGGAAGAACGGGACCGTGTCATTGTAGGCATCGATCGCGGCCTCGCACACCGCCCGTACCTCTTCGGGTGACATCCCCCGGATCACGTCGGGGTTGGGATGGACCCGGGCAGCCAA
This sequence comes from Propionibacteriaceae bacterium, assembly GCA_009778725.1. GTDB lineage: Bacteria > Actinomycetota > Actinomycetes > Propionibacteriales > Propionibacteriaceae > WQYJ01. Next base: position 4,054 of record WRFP01000017.1, on the reverse strand, counting down.
CCCTTCTACGGCTCCCTCGCAAAATCCAGACACCAGCGCCGATTCAACCACCGGGTTGGTCATCAGGGCTTGCTCGACCACCTCGGGGTCCACATTGTTGCCGTCGGACAAGACGATCAGGGCCTTGATCCGGCCGGTGAGCGTGAGGAAGCCGTCGTCACTCAGCGATCCCAGGTCGCCAGTACGGAACCAGCCTGTTTCATAGAAACATGCCTTGGTGAGATCAGGGTCGTCGTACCCCTGCATGACCCCGCGGCCGCGAACGCAGATCTCCTGGTCGATGAGTGCGACCTCGACCCCCTCGGCCACGCGACCCACCGTGCCGGCCCGCTCGTGACCGATGGGGTTGGCGGTGACCATCGGCGAGCATTCGGTCACCCCGTACCCCACGAGCACCCGGATGCCGAGATCGGCGAACGCAGTGACATAGGACGGGTCGAGGTGGGCGCCACCTGACACGATGATACGCAACCTGCCCCCGAGACCGGCGCGGACCGAGCGGAAGAGGACCCCCCTGGCGTCGATCCCGATGGCGAGCAGCAGGCGGCTGAGCACCAGCGCGAACCGGAAGCTGCGCGTGTGGCCGCGGCGTTCGACTTCGGCCAGGATCCCGGCGTGTACGGACATCACGATCATGGGGACCAGGACCAGATGGGTCGGCCGAACCGATGTCAGCGCGCGCAGGAAATGCCGGGGCCCATCGGCGAAGACCACGGTGGCCCCTGCCACGATGGCGGTCATCACGGTGGTGTTCAGCCCGTACAAGTGGTGGAAGGGCAAGACCGGGAGCAGGCAATCCCCCGCCTGGCACGCCCCGACCAGCAGCGACGAGGCCACCGCGTTGCTGGTGAGATTGTCCTGGCTCAGCCGGACGCACCTGGCGGCCCCCGACGTGCCAGAGGTGAAGATCATCACAGCCGTGTCCGATCCGGCCACCTCCTGGATGTCGGCTTCACCCAGGTCGGCCAGCGGGCAGGGTCTGGCCGGGAAGGTCTCGCTGAGTGTGAGACAAGACATCTGGCTGTTCGTCAGTTCTGTGATCAGATCCTCCCGGTCGGTCAGAGTCAGAATCGCCCCCGTCTGGCGAAGCATCTGGCCGATCTCGTCTGGTGACGCCGCCACGTCGATCGGGACGGCCACCCGGCCCGAGCAGGTCACTGCCAGAAAGGCCATCAACCAGGAGTACGACACTGAGCCGATGATGGCAATCCGGCTACCCGGACCACCTGCCTCGTCACGGTGCGCGAACCAGGCCGACCAGGCCTGGGCCTGGGTGTTCAGTTGTGGAAAGGACCACTCCAGATGCTCGGCCGGAACGCTGAGACCCTGACGGGTCGGGTAGGTCTGTGCCGCATAGTCGAGCAGACCGGGCAGAGTCGTCAGGCCGAGGGCGACTGGCGATGACGTGTTCATCGTCGTCCTCCCGCTGGCCGCTCCGGGTGCGGAAGACGATCGGCCAAGGGGGCCAGCGCGTCCACCACGTCTTGAACGGTGTGGGCATGGCTGAGCGACTCGATATCGATATCGGCGCCGAGTCTGTCCTCCAACTCGTCCAAGAGCTGGATGAAGTCGAATGATGTCAGTCCCAGATCCTTGTACAAGTGACTGCCGAGAGTCACCGCAGGATGGCCGGGTACGCGCACATGAGCTTGGATAACGTCAATAATGAGTGTCACCAGTGCACCCTGGTTTGTCATCGTTTACTCCCCCCCTGGAGTCCTCGGCAAGCAGGAACACCAGTGAATACGACAGGTTATATTGTTGTGTGTAGTCGCTCACCGTAGTAGCAAGTCAGCGATGAGAGTAGGGCTAGCAACTGCGCTCGCCCTGCTGTGTGGCTTCGGCTGAAACTGATCATACTATAAGTGATGCCACCGACTGCTCATAAGTGTTTGTTATTTATTTATTGTGAACGGATGACGATTCCTGAATTCGCATATCAAACACGCAACCATGACGACACGACACGGCCTAACCGGCTACTGCCACCTGGTACGGACTCACTGGTCGGGGAACCACTGCCCGACCTGACGGGCGATCTCAGACTCGAACTCGTCGTCGTTGTGGTGCTGGTTGAGCCAGTCGGCGAAGGAACCACCGGCGGCCTCGTCCAGGGCCTGCCGGCAGCCGTCGGGATCGGTCACCGCGGCGACGAGCAGGTCCTCACCGTGTTGGGCGTTGGTATAAAAATAGGGATACTTGTCAGGCAAGATGGCACGGGCCCAGTCCTTGTCCGGGAAGATGCCGATGACTCCAGCCACCAGAGCCTCGACGTACTCCAGGCCGTACGACTCCTCCTCGGCGGTGGCCACGAAGGCGGTGGTCCGGGCCAGACCGGCCCAATACTGGTCGCGCGACGGGATCAGTGGGCCGACCTTGGCCCAGCGTTCCCGCGACAGGCGCATCGCCGGATCGGTGATGATGCCGGACTCGGCCAGACGGGCCTCGACCAGGATGGGGGTTCGTTTGACCACCTTGGAGACGATTTCGAAGAACAGGTCAGGGCGCTTGCGCTCATCCATATATATAGCCGGGTACAACACGACCGGCACCTCGGTGGCAGTACGGGGCTGGACATGCTCCATCCTGATGCCGAGATTCACTCCGGCGATGTGCGCGCGTTCCGCCAGTGGCCTGACGACCCAGCGTTTGATCAGGTCCTCGACGGTGTGCTGGGTCCGCTGAGAATTGGTGAAGGTGGGGAACAGGGCGCACGACAGCGCCATCGCAGCGACCTCGACCGGGTCCGAATACCGACCGGCATCCCACCAGACGAAGTTCATGATCTGTGGATGTGCACAGCCGGCGGCCTTGATCGCGGAATAGGACTGGACGGAGGTGACCACGTCCATATTGATCAGCACAGTGTCGTCCACGGCAGCCATGTCGGTGGTGATCACTTCCAGGTCGGGATAGTGGCGGGCATGGTCGCCCACCAACGACGCGCCGGGGAAGACCCGCAGCAAACGCCGTACCAAGGTGTCTCCCGCCTCGTGACCCACCACGTTTCCGTCGGCGCCAATGGTCAGATTCGCATACTGCACGGCGATCCTCATCGATCTCACTCTCCTCGGTTCTACCGAACGGTCCTACCGACACATTAGCACCGTCTGATCCAGTCCTGACTGGTTGTGGATTCTGGCTCTTGGTCACAGTACGGTAACGGTTGCGGCGCGTGTGATCACGACTTGGCCAACAGTTATAGACGATCCCGCTTCGGTGTCGCTAGAGTATGGAAGCCTACAAATCTGTCCACCTACCTATCTGTTAAGCAGGGACGCTCATGAAAACCAAACATGTCATCCTGGCGCCGCTCATCGTGCTCTCAATAGCACTGATGGCTGCCGGATGCTCATCCTCCACCCCCACTTCGAACTCCAGCGACACCCAGTCTGGCAACGCTGGAACCTTCAACTCAGGCAACCCGACCTACGACGCCATCATCAATGGCGGGGCCGTCGCGGACGATGCCACCATCAACGCCAACGCCTGGGCCTCGGCTGTCAAGAAGGCAGGAACTTTGCGTGTGGGCGCCACCCAGACCTCCACGCTGTTCTCCCTGCTCGACCCGGCCACCGACAAGCTGGTCGGCTTCGACGCCGGGCTGAGCCAATTGCTCTCCCGCTACATCCTGGGCGATGCCAAGACTGATGTCACGGTCATCACCACACCCACCCGCGAACAGGTGCTGACCTCGAACAGCGTCGACGTCGTCTTCGCCACCTATTCGATCACCGCCGCGCGCATGGAGCAGATCAACTTCGCCGGCCCGTACTACCAGTCACAGGCTGGCATCCTGGTCGCCGCCTCGAACACGTCCATCAACTCGGTGGCCGACCTGGCCGGCAAGAAGGTGGCCACCCAGGCGAACTCCACCGGCATCACGCTGCTCCAGAACGAGGCTCCGGACGCCACAGTGGTCGAACTGCCTGACAATGCCCAGTGCCTGGCCGCCGTCCAGCAGGGACAGGTCGACGCCTACGTCATCGACCAGGCCATCCTGCTCAACGCTCTGGTGTCGAACAACGACGTCAAGCTCGTCGGAGACCCCTTC
>WRFP01000016.1 GCA_009778725.1 Propionibacteriaceae bacterium | reverse complement strand
GGGAATGTGACCCTGAACGTCACCGCGAACACGTCTGCCAGCTCACGAACAGCAACCATCACCGTTACCACCACCATCGGGTCCCCCCAAGTCACCCGCATCATCACCGTGACACAACCGGGAATCCCGCCAACATTGACACTGTCAACATCCTCGTGGACCGTGTCATCGTCAACAGCAAACGCGATCCCAGTGACAGTGTCATCGAATACCACATGGATGCCATCATCGAACGCCACATGGCTAATCGTGTCTAAAGCATCCTCAACCCTGATGACGCTATCCACCACCGTGAACACGACAGGCAGTGAACGCAGCGCAACTGTCACCGTCTACACCACCGCAGGATCCCCCTCAGTGGTCAAAACAGTGTATGTGACGCAACCGCCTGCGCCAGCATTGACACTGTCAACGTACACCTGGAATGTCGCATCAGCAGCGAACACTACCAAAGTGACATGGACAGCGAACACGCCGTTTCAAGTCGCATCAAGTGCCACTTGGCTAACCTGGACTGCAACACCCAGCGGAATGACTGGCGGAACACTGACCCTGAACGCCTCAGCGAACCCGAATACCAGCCAACGCGCCGCAACGATTACTGTTACCACGCTAGCCTCGCCCACAGTGACACGAACTATTAACGTGACCCAATCAGGGCGATAGACAGATTAGGATTCCACGACACTGAGATAGTTGAGGCACCCCCCACAAGAGGGTGCCTCAACTTTAATATCTCGTCAACAGTTTTTCACAGACATGTGCTGACTAGCCGAATTGAGGTCACCCCAAACTACGGATAGACAGTTGTTTAGTTGGTTTGGACCTGGTGTTCCAGGCGTTGTTCGTACTCGTCACCCCTGAAGCGCCTGATTCATATCAGCTAGCTTGCCTGAACCCGCCGATTCATTGCTGCTGCGCGTCCTCAAATGATCACTCCAGGAAAGAAGGGACCACAGTCTGTTGACAGTCGTGGCAAGCATAGTGATATATTGATGATATTCGTAGGCAAGACTTTTGATTGCTGTCTATATTATGTATACGTCTTTTTGTGAGTGCCCGGCATTCATGAGCGAACCGGGGGGCGAAGAACCAGAAAAAGGCGCTAACTAGTAATAATGTGGCGTGTGATTGTATCAGTCATGTGTCCTGGCCCTGTGTCCAGTGTTCAATAGCCAAGGGCTTTGCGCTACGAGTATGCCTATTTGTTTCAAAACAAACGGAGGAAAAATGAAAAAATCTATCGTCATTACGACGGTTATTGCTATGTGCGCCATGTTCCTTGGGGGAGTGACAATGCTGGCATCGCCAGCCCAGGCAGCTGACCTGGCTACTCGTTTGGGGGTTTTGCCCAATCCCGTCAGTGTCCCTGCAAAGGTTACGCCAACGGGCGTAGCGTCCCTTAGTCACGATTTGACGCAGTACGCGGTGCCGGTCGGGACCCAGGACAGTGTCGATTCATGCGGCTCTTGGGCAGTTGGATACGCATTGATGGGGTGGTACGCGAAATATAAGGGTCAAACTGCTCGGGCCTTCGCTCCCATGTATCTATATTCGCAGACTCACGATAGTGGGGGAGACAACGGATCTACAGTCGCAGACAACTTTAAGATCGCAGTCACCCAGGGTGTCGACACACAGGATGATTACCTCCCACAGGGCAATTATGATTGGCAAACCCAACCATCAGCAGCCCAAAAAGCAAACGCGGCCAATTTTAAACTCGACGGTTACGCCACTCTCTTTTCCAGCAAGACTGGGGTCGGGATAGACGCCCGTCAGACTATCCAGTATCAAATATTTAACGACATACCAGTCGTGATCGTTCTGATGACACGGACCGGGTTTTTCAACATGCGTTATCAGAACAACATCAATACCGCCGACTACGACAACTGGGGTACGGAGGGTGGTCTCCACTCCATGCTTGCTCTGGCGTACGACACAGATGGCTTGATCGTTCAGAATTCCTGGGGTACGTCTTGGGGTGCTAAGGGCTACACCAAACTGTCCTGGGCTGTTGTGAATTCAGATGTCAGAGAAGCCTACGTCGCCACAGGCTACACCCCAAAGACAGTGGGTCCAGTAGTGAAAGTGGCCAAGATGTCGGGAGCCACACTGTCAACCGTGACAGCGACTTCTGCCGGTGGGTGGCTAGACTTCATGGTGCCTTCCAACACTGCGTGGAGGGTTAGTTCAATGCCAGATTGGGTGACAATGACGCCGCAAGCCGGGTTCGGCCTTTTTGGCTCTCTTGACCCCTCAACTCCTGCCGACTCTGTTCCTGTCATCAATGCTTCTGTCAGACTGAGAATCTCCTCCAACACGGGCCTCGCTCGTAATGGCACCGTGACATTCACCACCACCGTCGGTAGTCCCGCCTCGTTCGCGTCAGTGCCAGTCTCGCAGGACTCGGCGTTGGAAGTGTCACTGTCGACGTGGAAACCGGGGTCATCTGGCATGTGGACGTGGGTGACTGTGACGTCGACATTGTCGTGGTCGGCGGCGGTGACGGCGGGTGCGACGTGGTTGACACTTTCGAACACGAAAGGTAGTGGGTCATTGCAAATGTGGGTGCAGGCAGAGGCAAACACGTCCACTTCTTCACGGTCTGCGACGGTGACATTCTTCGCGCAGTCGGGTTCTACTCAGATGACTCGTTTTCTGTCCGTTACTCAGGATGGCATGGTTCCGACGGTGTCGGTGGATTGGGGTGTTTGGTATCCTTCGAATGCGTCTGCCACGGTGGGAGGCACAGTGACCTCGAACACGTCGTGGAAGGTGGTATCGGATCAGCAGTGGTTGACAGTGTCGCAGTCGTCGGGAACTGGGGTCGTGCCATTGACCTTCACGGTTCAAGCGAACCCGTATTTTAATCCCCGGACTGCGACGGTGACTGTCAGTACGACCTCGGGTTCTCCTCAGATGACATGGACGATGAGGGTGGGGCAAGCAGGATATGAGTGTCCGTATGAGATAGGTAATACGACCTGCAAGTGGGACAATTTCCCCACCTTGATCACCAGTACGATTGACAAGGTTGGTGACCAGGACCTCTTCCGTTTCAGCCCGTCAGTGACAGGCTGGTACACCATCACGTCGGTGGGCGTTCCCTGGAATTCTCTGGCGAATCCGTTTGGGGCGATCTATCAGGTGGATGCGACATCGAATGTAAAGCTGGTCACCTCGGATGATGATTCCGCCGGGAATCTTCAGTTCCAAATGCGAGTGTATTTGACGGGTGGACAGTATTATTATTTGGCCGTCTGGGCGTCCGGCTCGAGCGGCACCGGCTTCTACTCGGTAACTGCCACTCGTAGTTGAAAACGACAGTGATGAGTGAGTAGGTATTTTAACGCTACTAGCGGGGGTTCTATCCAGGACCACTTGAGAAAGCTTACTCACGCCGTGGGACAGTTTCCTGTCGTCGTGACAGGGCGATGGTGACAATGATCGGGGTCTCGGCTTAGCCTGAATCCACCGATCGCTTGCGTCGCGAGCGGCACTAGATGGGTGCACTGGGCACAGCGACAACGCGAAGGCAGACTGGACGTCTGTTGAGCGGGGGCGATGGGGCCAGGGCGCCCATCTAGGGACGCGCAGCAGCAATGGATCGGTGGATTCAGGCTTGGGCCGAGGCCCCGATCATAGGCCTGGGGGGCTTGCCTGTGGGTCTTGAGTCCCATTGACAACACAACGAACAGTGATAAATTGGTGTTATTCGTAAGTAAGACTTTTGATTACTGTCAAATCATTACTATTTGGTCTTCCGATGGGTGCCCGGCATTCATGAGCTACCAAAGCTGAGAAGAGTCGGGGGAAGACGCTACCTCACAACATTGCAGCATGTAGTTGTGTTTCTCATGTGTCTTTGGACAATGTCCAATGTTTTAAACCAAGAGCTTTGCGCTACGAGTACGTCTTTTTCTTTTCAAACAACGGAGGAAATTATGAAAAAGTCGATCGTCGTAACGACGATTTTAGCTATATGCGCCATGCTGCTGGGGGGAGTGACGATGATGACATCGCCCGCCCAGGCAGCGGAACCACGGTACGGCGAGGGTCTCCTTCCGGATCCCACCTATATCCCCACGACCCCACCGAAGATGGGGAATGTGCCAGCCAGTGCCGACTTGCGACAGTATGCTGTGCCGGTTGGCTACCAGGGCTATGTCAACTCTTGTGTGGGGTGGGCAGTTGGATACGACATGATGGGGTGGTATGCAAAGAGTGCCGGTCAGAATGTCCAAGCTTTTTCCCCGACATATGTGTACGCACAGATCAACGACGGCAAGGACAAGGGGTCCTACGTCGAAGATGCTATGAGCTTAGCCACCAAGCAGGGTGTCGACACACAGGATGACTATCTGCCTCAGGGCAATTTCAACTGGAGGTCCCAGCCCACCGCCGCCCAGAATTCGAACGCTTCCAAGTATCGGTTGACCGGGTTCCAAACACTCTTCTCTGTTTGGCGTGATAGAGGAACCATCGACAAGCGAGGCTATATTGAATCCGCCCTGTCTTCCGGTAAACCAGTCGTCATCGGAATGATGACGCCAGGATCGTTTACAAGTTGGTCTCAGAAAAATCTCAATGTGGCCTATACCGACACTCGCCCGTCGGATGATCGTCACGCGATGCTTGCCCTGGCCTACGATGCCAACGGCCTGATCGTTCAGAATTCTTGGGGTACGGGATGGGGAGCTGATGGGTATATCAAATTGTCATGGGCTAGCGTGGCTGCACTGGTCGAACAAGCCGATGTCGCCACTGGGTACCGCCCAACCGCCAACACTCCTGTGGTGAAGGTGGCCAACTCCTCGGCGGCCACGCTGTCGTCCTGGAACCCCACGGCTTCCCAGCAGTCGATCAACGTCATGGTTCCCTCCAACACGGCATGGAAGGTTGCTTCTGCTCCGTCTTGGGTGACCGTGACACCGCAAACTGGCTTTGGCCTGATCTCTAGTTCCGAAACTAATACTCCCGTCAGGCTGGCAGTGACAGCTAACAACACCGCTGCGGCCCGTACTGGCGTTGTGACCTTCACCAGTACGGTCGGCAGTCCTGCTTCAACCGCATCGGTGACCGTCACCCAGCCAACGTCCGCTGCTGTCGCGGCGCCAACGTTGAGTCTGGCAGCGGCGACCTGGGCTCCGGTGGCGGGCGGTGCGTCCACGTCGGTGGCTGTGACATCGAACACGACCTGGTCGGTGTCCTCGAACGCGGCGTGGGTGAGCGCCTCACACACAACGGGTAGTGGGAATGGTTCTGTGTCGTTGACGGCTCAGGCGAACACCGCCACCTCTGCCCGCACTGCGACGGTGACCTTCACGACAACCGCGGGATCTCCGGCGCAGACTCGTACCGTGGCGGTCACGCAGGCCGGAGCAGCAGCAGCCGCTCCGACTTTGACTCTGGCCGCGTCGACCTGGGCTCCGGTGGCGGCGGGTGCGTCCACATCGGTGGCTGTGACGTCGAACACGTCGTGGTCGGTGTCGTCGAGTGCGGCGTGGGTGTCCTTGTCGCGTACGTCGGGTAGTGGGAATGTTTCTGTGTCGTTGACGGCGGCGGCGAATACGTCCACGTCGGCCCGCACTGCGACGGTGACCTTCACGACGACCTCAGGATCTCCGGCAGTGACTCGTACAGTATCGGTCTCGCAAGCCGGTGTGGCAGCAGCCGCTCCGACGCTGACGTTGTCGGGTTCGTCGTGGGCTCCGCCGGCGGCTGGTGCGACGACTTCGGTGGCTGTGACGTCGAACACGTCGTGGTCGGTGTCGTCGAGTGCGGCGTGGGTGTCTTTGTCGCGTACGTCGGGTAGTGGGAATGTTTCTGTGTCGTTGACGGCGGCGGCGAACACGTCCACGTCGGCCCGCACTGCGACGGTGACTTTCACGACGACTTCGGGTTCGCCGCAGGTGTCTCGGACGGTGTCGGTGAGTCAGTCGGGGCAGGCTGCTCCGGCTCCGACGCTGACGTTGTCGGGTTCGTCGTGGGCTCCGCCGGCGGCGGGTGCGACGACTTCGGTGGCTGTGACGTCGAATACGTCGTGGTCAGTGTCGTCTAACGCGGCGTGGGTGTCCCTGTCGCGTACGACGGGTAGTGGGAATGTTTCTGTGTCGTTGACGGCGGCTGCGAACACATCCACGTCGGCCCGCACTGCGACGGTGACTTTCACGACGACTTCGGGTTCGCCTCAGGTGTCTCGGACGGTGTCGGTGAGTCAGTCGGGGCATACTGCTCCGGCTCCGACACTGACATTGTCAGGGACTGAGTGGCATCCGTCGGCAGCGCTGACCAGGGCATCGGATCCGTTGACGTCGAACACATCGTGGTCGGTGTCGTCGAATGCGTCCTGGGTGTCAGTGTCACCCGCGTCGGGCACTGGGAACATGTCAGTGGTCTTCACGGCCCAAGCGAACACGACGTACTCCATCAGGTCGGCGACGGTGACGTTCCGTACGACATCAGGGTCTCCTCAGGTGACTCGCACGGTGACAGTGACCCAGGCGGGACTTGACTGCGGATCGTCGCTGTCGTCGTACTGCACCTGGAATATCTCGTCCCCGTTCTCGAGCACGATTGACTTCAACGGCGACGTTGATTGGTTCCGTTTCACCGCACCAACCACCGGAACGTACACGTTCACGTCGTCGAGAGTCTCTTCCAACAGTTTGCCGGATCCGTATGGTGCGATCCTCCAGTCCAATGGAAGAGTGCTTGCCTGGGATAATGATTCCGCTGGGAATAAGCAGTTCAGAATCAGGGTGTCGTTGACAGCCGGACAGGCGTATTTCTTGGAAGTCCAGGGGTACAACTATCGTGAAACCGGCTACTACACGGTCACTGCCGCTCGTGTCGCATGACGACAAGAGTGAGGACTAGATAAGTATCATCACGATACTTCTCGGGGGTCTCGGGCTTGGTCCGAGACCCCCGACCTTTGCTCTGGGAGCGTGCTGAAATACGCTGTTCCGCGCGAGGACGTGCTGGGCGGGTGAAGATTCGGACCCCGCATCTTGTACACGTACTGGACGTACATCGCAAGATGTGGGGTTCGAAGATTCGCTCGTCCGGTGCGCCGCAGCCGGGACATGGTATTTCAGCAGGTTCCTTGGGAGAGAATCGGCTCAGAACGACCGTTGCGGAGGATTTGTCGGTGGATACAGGTGTTGTGACGGGTCGGCTGGTGGATACGGCGGTTGTGACGGGTCAGGGGATGGCACGGCATGCCGGGGCTGAGGCGAGTATTGAGGCTGACCTGGGTACGGTGCCTGTGCGGGGCTCGACGACGGGTAGGGCTGACCAGACGGAGCCGGGAATGACACGGGAGCCAAAGGTGGCGGGGGCTGTGGGGGATAGGACTGTTGCCCAGGGTACGACGACGGTGCCGTGTACTGGGTGCCAGAGGAGAATGGTGGTTGCGTGACGGGTGGGGCAGGTGGTTGTGCCAAGGGCGGGGCAGGTGGCTGCCCGAAGGACGGGGTCGATGGGTACACCGGTGCCGGTGGCGCAAATGGTGGTTGTGGTTGGAAGGAGAGCTGTGGTTGGAACTGTGGTGACGCGAACTGGGATTGCGTGAACTGGGGTTGTGTGATCTGTGATGGCGCGAATTGAGGCTGTGTGACCTGTGGTTGCGCCACGACAGGTGGTGTCACAAACTGTGGTTGAAATTGTGCCTGTGGCTGGAATTGTGCCGGAGGTTGCGGTGTGAATTGGGCCTGTGGTCGGAATGGGGCCTGTGGTCGGAATGGGGCCTGTGGTTGGAACTGTGCCGGTGGTGGCTGTGTGAATTGTGGCTGTGGTTGGTACTGTGCCGGTGGTGGCTGTGGTTGGAACCGTTGTGATGCGAACTGTGGTTGAAACCCCCCGGCCATAGCCATCATCGGTACGGCTCTGTGTTGCGCGCCGAGGAAGGCCTGCCGGGCGACCCGCATCAGGGCCAGCAGGGAGGACCGGCGTGCCTCGAAGACGGGTGGTGTCACGGTTCCGTTGGCCGCGGCATCGTGCAGGGTGGACAGCTTCGTACAGGCCAATTGGTAGTCCCGCATGGCGTTGAAGCCGTTCGGGCCTTGTGTGGCACGCGCCCATGCCCGCGCTTGCTTGCGGGCTTGCAGGCTGGACAGCATGGCCAGATCGGCTTGGGTGACCAGGCCGGTCGGGACGTACTGCGCCGCGCAAGCCTGGATCCTGGCCACAGTGTTTTTACGGTCGGTGCGCAGAGCCACCAGGACCACGATCAGCACACCGACTTCGATGAGGAAGCCCACGATCAGTCCGCCTATTCCGAAGAAGGTGGACCCGTTCCATGTCGCATGAAGAATCATTGCTAGTACGAGGCCACCCAGGGGAAGGAAGACGCGTACTGCCTGGGAACGGCTGCGAATCGCCACGGCGATGGCGATGCCTGTCATCGAGGTGTACAGCGGGTGGCCGAAGGGATCCAGGACGCCTCGCATAATGAACGTGACCGCCAGGTTTCCGGCATCGGAGGAGGCGCCGATGTAATACTGGATGTTCTCGGCCGCGGCGAAACCGAGTGCCGAGGTGGCGGCGTAGACGACTCCGTCGGTGATCGAATTGATCTCCGAGCGTCTGAACCAGAACAATGCGAAGACGGCCAGGCCTTTCATCGTCTCTTCGACGACCGGCGCCAGGACCACAGCGGTGACGGCGTCGACGTTGCCACCCGATCCTGCTGCGTACACCGTCGCGCCGAGCCACTCGAAGGCGATGCTGCCAACGATGGAGACTCCCGCTCCCCACAAGAAGGTGGCCGCGAGCAGGTACCTCGGCTCAGGTTCCACCCGGTCCAGGGCGAGGACTCCGGCCATCATCGGCACGAGGGTCATGATCGCCAGCAGCGTGGCGACGACGAACGACCCCCCGGCCAGCAGCAGCCAGATGGCAAGAAAGACGGCCAGGCAAACCGAAGAGATCGCAATCGCGACGATCACCCCGGCGGGTACTCCCCGCTGTGCCCGCCCGTCCAAGATCGCTTTTGGATCTAAAAAATTCATGTGTGCTATCGTACGCGACTTCTCAGACATGCCGCCTTGGCTAAGAGTCCCATTGACATAACACAGCTATCTACGAGTCTCTTCTCAGGAAGCCGGGCCCGGCTCAAGAGTCCCATTGACATCACAAACGATAGTGATAGATTGGTGATATTCGTAAGTAAGACTTTTGATTACGGTCAATTCATTACTATAAGTCTTCTGATGGGTGCCCGGCATTCACGAGCCAGTTAGGCGAAGAAGAGCCGGGGGAAGATGCTCACTAGCAATAATGCGACATGTAACTGTGTTTCATATGTGTCTTGGACGCTGTCCAATGTTCTCTAACCAATGGTTTACCACTACGAGTACGTCTTTTTCTTTTTTATTAAAACGGAGGAAATCATGAAAAAGTCGGTCGTCGTCACGACAATTATAGCTATTTGCGCCATGCTACTTGGGGGAATGACAATGGCGTCAGCACCGGCTCAGGCGGCTGGTGTCGCTCATCCGTCGGATCTCATTTTTGATCCCGACTACATCCCACCTGCTTCCGCAGTGAAGGGTACTCCACCGGCCAGCGCCGACTTGCGGCAGTACGCAGTGCCGGTCGGGGACCAGGGTGGCCTCAGCTCCTGCGTGGGGTGGACCTTCGGATACGAGATGATGGGCTACTACGCCCAGCGGGCCGGTCAGACTGCCCGGGCTTTCTCCCCGACATATATGTACTCGCAGATCGTCTACAAGCAGGATCAGGGAGCGATCATGAGCCAGGGCATCGATTTGGCCGTCAAACAGGGTGTCGACACCCAGGATGACTATCTGCCTCAGGGCAATTACAATTGGCAAACCAAACCGACGGCGGCTCAGAAAGCCAACGCGGCGAAGTACCGGTTGACCGGGTATTCGATGCTCTTCAGTGACTACGGTGACCCGACAGCGGCTGTGGACAAGCGGAACTTGATCTCAGCGGCTCTGGCCGCCGGTCAACCAGTCGCCATTGGCCTGGAAACGCGGCCCGAGTTTTACAGTATGGGGTCGCAGAAGAATCTGAATGTCGCGTATAACGGCAGCACCAGTGCGTATAACGGCGGTCACGCCATGCTCGCTCTGGCCTACGATGCGAATGGCCTCATCGTTGAAAACAGTTGGGGTACGTCTTGGGGAGCCGATGGATATGTCAGGTTGTCATGGGCTGTTGTGGCCAAAGACGTCGACGAAGCCATGGTCGCCACCGGATACACCTCGACAGCCTCAGCCCCGGTGGTGAAGGTGGCCAATGCCTCGGCAGCGGCACTGACAACGTGGGATCCCACGGCTACCGCTCAGTCGGTCTCCATCATGGTGCCGTCCAACACAGTATGGAAGGTTGCTTCGGCTCCGTCCTGGGTGACAGTCACACCGCAGACCGGCTTCGGCCTGATTGCGAACCCCGTGAGCAACACACCCGTCAAACTGTCAGTGACAGCCAATACGACCACTGCAGCCCGAAGCGGGATCGTGACCTTCACCAGTACGGTCGGCAGTCCTGCCGCAACCGCATCTGTAACCATCACCCAGCCGACGTCCGTTGTGCTCCCGGCCCCGACGTTGACCTTGTCGGCGTCGGCCTGGGCCGCTCCGGTGGCCGGTGGCCCGGCCGCGGTGGCGGTGACGTCGAACACCTCCTGGTCGGTGTCGTCGAATGCGGCGTGGGTGAGCGTGTCGGCGACATCGGGCACGGGAAATGGGTCGGTGACCTTGACGTCTCAGGCGAACACTGCGACCACTGCCCGGACGGCGACGCTGACCTTCACGTCAACCGCGGGCACTCCGGCGGTGACTCGTACCCTGGTGGTCTCCCAGGTGGGAGCAGCACCACAGCCTCCAGCGTTGACCATTTCGGCGTCGGCGTGGGCTGCTCCGGTGGCCGGTGGTTCGGCCGCGGTGGCGGTGACGTCGAACACGTCGGTGTCGGTGTCGTCGAATGCGGCGTGGGTGAGCGTGTCTCCCGCGACGGGCACAGGCAATAGGTCTGTCACCTTGACGGCGCAGGCGAACACCTCCACCACTGCCCGGTCGGCGACGCTGATCTTCTCAACCAGTTCGGGCACTCCGGTTGTGACACGGACATTGACGGTGACACAGCCTGGGTACGTGGCTCCGACGTTGACCATTTCGGCGTCGTCCTGGACTGCTCCGGTGGCCGGTGGTTCGACAGCGGTGGCGGTGACGTCGAACACGTCGGTGACGGTGTCCTCGAACGCGGCCTGGGTGACGGCCACTCCGGCGACGGGTACGGGCAATCGGTCGGTGACCTTGACGGCTCCGGCGAACACAGCGACCGCAGCCCGGTCGGCGACCGTGACCTTCACCACCACGTCGGGCGGGTCGGCAGTGACTCATACCCTGGCTGTCACGCAGGCAGGTGTTCCTCCCACACTGACATTGTCGGGGTCCTCGTGGGCTCCGCCTGCCGCTGGCGCCGCCACAGCGGTGGCGGTGACGTCGAACACGTCAGTGACGGTGACGTCGAACGCAGCGTGGGTGACAGTGTCACCGGCGACCGGTACGGGCAATCGGTCTGTCACCTTGACCGCTCAGGCGAACACTGCCATTGCTGCCCGCACGGCGACGGTGACCTTCACCACCACGTCGGGCACTCCGGTGGTGACGCGGACGGTGTCTGTGACGCAGGTGGGTGTTGCCCCGACGCTGACCCTGTCGGGGTCGTCGTGGGCTCCTCCTGCCGCTGGCGCCTCCACATCGGTGGCGCTGACTACGAACACGGCGGTGTCCGTGACGTCCAATGCGGCGTGGGTGACAGTGTCCCCGGCGACCGGTACGGGCAATCGGTCGGTGACCTTGACCGCTCAGGCGAACACGGCGACCGCTGCCCGGACTGCGACGGTGACGTTCACGACCACCTCGGGTTCTCCGGTTGTGACACGGACCTTGACAGTGTCCCAGCCTGGACACGTGGCTCCGACGTTGACCTTGTCGGCGGCATCGTGGGCTGCTCCGCTGGCCGGTGGTTCGACAGCGGTGGCAGTGACGTCGAACACGGCGGTGTCGGTGACGTCGAATGCGGCGTGGCTGACAGTGTCCCCAGCGACGGGCACCGGCAATCGGTCGGTGACCTTGACCGCTCAGGCGAACACAGCCATTGCCGCCCGCACGGCGACGGTGACCTTCACCACTACGTCGGGCACTCCGGTGGTGACGCACACCCTGTCGGTGACGCAGGCAGGTGTTGCCCCGACGCTGACCCTGTCGGGGTCGTCGTGGGCTCCTCCTGCCGCTGGCGCCTCCACATCGGTGGCGCTGACTACGAACACGGCGGTGTCGGTGACGTCGAATGCGGCGTGGGTGACAGTGTCCCCTGCGACCGGTACGGGCAATCGGTCGGTGACCTTGACCGCTCAGGCGAACACGGCGACCGCTGCCCGTACTGCGACGGTGACGTTCACCACGACCTCTGGATCTCCGGTTGTGACACGGACCTTGACGGTGTCTCAGCCTGGAAACACGGGCCCGACATTGACCTTGTCGGGGTCGTCGTGGGCGGCTCCGCTGGCTGGAGGTTCGACCTCGGTGACGGTGACCTCGAACACGTCAGTGACGGTGACATCGAATGCGGCGTGGGTGACGGTGTCGCCGGCGACGGGTACGGGCAATAGGTCTGTGACCTTGACGGCTCAGGTGAATGTGTTTACCGTTGCCCGCACGGCGACGGTGACCTTCACCACCACGTCGGGCACTCCGGCGGTGACTCATACGCTGTTGGTCACCCAGGTGGGTGTGGCTCCGACACTGACCTTGTCCGGGGCGTCGTGGGCTCCTCCTGCCGCTGGTGGTTCGACCTCGGTGGCGGTGACGTCGAACACCTCGGTGACGGTGTCGTCGAATGCGGCCTGGGTGAGCGTGTCTCCGGCGACGGGTACGGGCAATCGGTCGGTGACCTTGACCGCTCAGGCGAACACGGCGACCACTGCCCGTACTGCGACCCTGACCTTCACCACGACCTCGGGTTCTCCGGTTGTGACACGGACATTGACGGTGTCTCAACCGGGGCACGTGGCTCCGGCGTTGACCTTGTCGGGGTCGTCGTGGGCTGCTCCGGTGGGCAATGGTTCGACCTCGGTGGCGCTGACCGCGAACACATCCTGGTCGGCGTCGTCGAACGCGGCGTGGGTGGCGGTGTCCCCGACCTCGGGTACGGGAAATGGGACTGTGACCTTGACGGCGCAGGCGAACACGTCGGCCGCCGCCCGGTCAGCGACCGTGACCTTCACCACGACCTCGGGTACTCCGGGGGTGACTCGCACGCTGGCGGTGTCACAGCCCGGGCTGGTGGCCCCGAGCCTGACCTTGTCAGGGAACTGGTGGGAGCCGGTGGCTGCCGGTGCTTCAGCAACGGCTGAAGTGACCTCGAACACGTCGTGGTCGGTGTCGTCGACTGCCGCGTGGGTCAGCGTGTCTCCCGCCTCGGGCACGGGAAGCAGGGTTGTGACCTTCACGGCTCAGGCCAACACAGCGGCCACTGCCCGTACTGCCACCGTGACCTTCACCACGACCTCGGGTTCTCCGCTGGTGACGCGGACGGTGACGGTGACTCAGCCCGGAGCGGTGAAAGATGACTGCGGGTCGTCGACATCCTCGTACTGCTTGTGGACCCAATTGGGCTTCCCGGTGACCGGCAGGATTGAAGTCGGTGGCGACAAGGACTGGTTCCGGTTCACTGCGCCGGCGACGGGCACCTACACCTTCACTTCGTCGAGACCTGCCACCAATGGATTGACGGATCCGGTTGGGGCGGTCTACTCGTCGAATGGAACGCTCCTTGCCTCCGATGACGATTCCGCCGGGAGTCTTCAGTTCAGAGTACGGGTGTCGTTGACGGTCGGCCAGGTCTATTTCGTTGAAGTCAAGGGATACGGCTCGGACACCGGCGACTACACGGTGGCTGCCGCTCGTGTCGCGTAGAGACAACGAGTGAGTAGATCATGGAAATATGATCGGGATGTCATCATGAAGCGCACCAGCAGGTTTGCCCGGCTCCCTCGACAGTTGGCTGTCGGCGTGGCTGAGACGATGGTGGTCATGATGGGGGGTCTCGGCGTTGTGGTGTTCGCCTGTCCGGCACACGCGAACGCCGAGACCCCAACTCCCGACCCTGGGACTCAGGATTAATGCCCGAATCCACCGATCCTTGGCTAGGAGCGGTGGGCGGACCGACAGCCATTCCCAGGATCGGTGGACTCGGGCGAACACGAGAATATAATTGTGACAATTAGCGATTGTGCCGGAGGTTTGCTCCTGTCACCAGACAAGTATCCATGCTGGTTCATGGCCCTGACAAGGCTGAGATTGGCCCTCATTCGGGCCTGCGACCATAGCAGGATATCGCTGTGTATTCAGAATAAAGACAGTTGTCAACGCAGAATTATTTCTGTAGTTGGGACACACCTCTGGCGTACTGACCCTGGTGTGTCACGTCATGTGCCATCCCGGTACACTGCCAAGTTGACAGCCATCCCAATCTGAGTGCTAGATTTGTTTTAATGATGCTGTTGGTGTGAGTGTCAGTCCTTTTCGTACCTTCGCTTGGGGCCAGCGATGACCACGAGGGTTTGGGGAGAGTCCGGTGAAGAGACTGGTGGGGGTGGTTGCCAGGAGTGATGGGCGAGGCGTCACGTCCTGGATCAGGGCCAGTGATGGGTGAATAAAGTGTGTACGGCGTAGCAGCCGTTCAGGATATAAACGTTGGGGGAAACAATGAATATTCTGTCGTCTTGTCTGCCAGTGTGTCCATGGCGGTCAGCATGATTCCAGGCGTGACGCAGGTGTTGGCGCAGGCAGCACCATTAGACAATGTATATGACCAGGACAGCGGAACTGTCCCGTCCCAGTCGAGTGTGCCAGAGACGATGTCGGCGGTGCCCGTCCGGTTCACACCCGAACCAAGATCTTTAGTGGTGACTGACAGCGTGTCGGTGAATCAAGAGCGGGACGGGGGAGCCCGATGAGCGTGGAATAGTGTCGTGTGGCTGGGCCGAGCCCGTCATGCCCCGATTCGAGGCTGGCCCTTCTGCTGACCAGAATTCCGCCCATCGAGGTCCGGCCCCTTGATCTGCCGATGCGTGGTACCGGTCCTCACACCGACCACACAGTCATCACAACCACACCGGTCTCCCACTTCCCGGGGGACCGGTGTTTCCTTGCCCGACGGTCTTGTGACCGCAATCGTGACAACCATCGTGCAACTCCTGACCGCATCATCAATTGCCTTCCGCACGCCGCCCGCCATCCATGTTCCGCCCTGTGTACCGTCCATCTTGACTTGTACGCGTATCCAAGTACAATGATACGCATAGTACATGGACTGAATGAATACATGACTCTCTGGTCGTCATCCACGTGGCAAACTGGGCTTTACCACTGACTACTGAAGCAGAATTCTCACCGGTACGATCTCAGGCTCGGATGTCTGGAATGACATCCAGGAAAGGACCAATCATGCTTGACTCCACACCCGCACCCCTTGCCATCGAGGTACGCGGCCTGAAAAAGACTTTCCCGGTACGAACCCGCGGTGCCGTACCCAAACCGACACCGGCCGACCCCGGCCAGGATGGCGCCTCCGCCTCTCCGCCCGGCCAACCCCCAACTCCTCCCCCGAAGCAGTCCCGTCGTGGCGCCTTTGTGGAAGCCGTCAGCGGTATCGACCTGGATGTGCCCCACGGCCAGGTCTTCGCCTTCCTGGGTCCCAACGGCGCGGGCAAGACCACCACATTGCGTATCTTGACAACGCTCCTGCCCGCGACCAGCGGAACGGCCAAGGTGGCAGGCTTCGACGTGACCACCCAACAACGACAGGTCCGCCGCAACATCGGGTACGTCGGCCAGCTCGGCGGCACCGACCTCGATCACGCCACCGGAAGGGAAAACCTCGTCCTGGCCGCCAGGCTGTACGGCCTGAGGAAACGCGATGCCCTGACCCGGGCGGCCGAACTGCTGGAGGGTTTCGACCTGACGGCCCTGGCCGACCAGGAAACGAGCACCTACTCCGGTGGCCAGCGCCGCCGCCTCGATGTCGCCCTCGGCATGGTCGGGCAACCGTCGGTCCTGTTCCTGGACGAGCCCAGCACCGGCCTCGATCCCCAGAACCGGATGAATCTGTGGGATCAGGTCCGCCGCCTGCGGGCAGCCGGCACGACCGTCTTCCTGACCACCCACTACCTCGACGAGGCCGACGCCTTGGCGGACAATGTCGCCATCATGGACCACGGCCAGATCATCGCCCGCGGCACCCCCGCCGAACTCAAGGCCCGTACTGGCTCGACCACCCTGGACGACGTCTTCCTCACCCTCACCGGTCGCGTCCTGCGCGACACCGAAAGCCAGGAGGTCCGCTCATGATCACCAAGGAATCCAGCATCGTCACCGAGGCCTTTCTGCTGACCCAGCGCCGTGCCAAAGAACTATTGCGCGAGCCGCAATGGATCTTCTCCGGAATGGCCACCCCGATCTTGTACCTTGTCCTGTTCGCGCCCCTGCTGACCAACATCCCGAGTGCTCTGTTCGGAGGATTGTCGGTTGTGCAGATGTTCGTACCGGGCATGCTCGTCCTGTTCGCCTTCGGCTCCGGCCAGGGCATCGGCTGGACGGTCATCCACGAACTCGACACCGGTGTCATCGAGCGTTTCCGGGTCACGCCAGTACGCCGGGTCTCCCTGCTGCTCGGCTCGGTCATCAGGGATGGGTTATTTTTCATTGTCTGTGCTCTGATCGTCTGCCTGATCGCGATACCCTTCGGCTTCGTCATCCATCCTTCGGGCCTGGCCCTCACCCTGCTCCTGCTGGCGGTCCTGACCGGCACAGTCTCGGCCACCTCAGCCGCCATCGGCCTGGCCCTGAAGAACATCGGCGCCCTGGCCGCCAGCATCATGAGCATGCAGTTGCCGCTCACCCTGCTGGCCGGAGCCCTGCTCCCGATCTCAATGGGCCCCACCTGGCTGCGCGTCCTGGCCCACTTCAACCCCTTCTACTACGCAGTCGAAGCGGCCCGCGACCTGGCCTCCGGCCACATCCTCACCGTCAACGTGGGCCTCGGCTTTCTCGTCGTCTTCGCCGTCTTCGCCCTCGCCCTGACCTGGGCCTCACGGGTCTTCCAGAAAGCAGTCGCCTGAGCCGGTCCACAGTAACCATGAATCGTTCACCAGGACGGTTGACACCGATGACCCCCATCGTGGCCACCCACCGAGTGGACAACGGCTCGGAAAGGGGCAGAATAACCTCATGAACGAAACACCCCTCACGAATGCCGACCACCTGGCCAGTCTGGTTTCCGGCGGCGGCCCGCGTTCCTTGGAAGTACGGTCTCCCCTGGACGGCTCGCTGATCGGAAGTGTGCCGGTCGTGTCGCCCGATGGTGTACACCAGGTTGTCCGCGACGCCCGTACTGCCCAGGTGGCGTGGGCCGCACTGCCGATGGCCCGCCGGTGCGCCGTGGCCTCACGTTTCCGCGATCTGGTCCTGAACAACGTCGAACCTCTGCTCAGCCTGGTCCACCGCGAGAACGGCAAGTCCCGGATCAACGCCTTCGAGGAACTGATGGATACCGCGTTGACCGCCGGATACTATTCGGTGACCGCGGGTCGTCATCTGGCCCCGCGCCAACGCCAGGGCGCTATCCCGCTGCTGACCCGTACCATCGAAGTCCATCAGCCCAAGGGTGTCGTCGGGATCATCTCCCCGTGGAACTACCCGTTGACGCTGGCCGTCTCCGACGCGATCCCAGCCCTGCTGGCCGGCAATGCCGTGGTGCTCAAACCCGATTCCCAAACCCCCTTCACCGCTCTGGCGGCCCTCGACCTGCTCATCCGAGCCGGGTTACCGCGTGGGGTGATGCAAATCGTCACCGGCCCAGGCTCCGAGTTGGGCACCCCGCTGATCGACGCCGTGGATTATCTGATGTTCACCGGCTCCGGGCGTACTGGACGAGGGGTGGCGGCCCAGTGTGCCCAGCGCCTGATCGGATGTTCGATGGAATTGGGCGGCAAGAACCCCATGCTCGTCCTGGCCGACGCCGACCTGGACCGCGCCATCGAGGGCGGTGTCCAGGCGTGTTTTTCCACGACCGGGCAATTGTGCGTCAGCATCGAACGTATCTACGTGCATCAGAGCTTGTACGACCAGTTTTGCGCCCGTTTCGCCGAGCGTGTTTCCCGCATCCGGCTGAGCGCCGAGGCCGGGTGGGAGGCTGACCTCGGGCCGCTGATCAGCCAAGACCAGATCGACAAGGTCTCCCATCACGTCCAGGACGCCCGAAACAAGGGCGCAGTCGTCTTGGCAGGTGGTCGTGCCCGACCGGACCTGGGCCCGTTGTTCTACGAGCCGACCGTCTTGACCGGTGTGACCGAGAACATGGACCTGGCCCGAGACGAGACCTTCGGTCCCGTGGTCGCGGTCTATCCGGTCGCCAGCGACGCCGAGGCCGTCGAGCGCGCCAACGACACCGAGTACGGCCTGAACGCCAGCGTCTGGTCGGCCAGCCACCCCCACGCCTTCTCGGTCGCCCGCCGCCTCCAGGCTGGCACAGTCAACATCAACGAAGGCTACGCCGCCGCCTGGGCCAGCCACGACTCCCCGATGGGTGGCATGGGTGACTCCGGCCTGGGCCGGCGTCACGGCGCCGAGGGAATCCTGAAATACACCGAGCCCCAGTCGATCGCCATCCAGCGCCTCGCCCTGATCGGCCCACCTCCCGGGGTGTCCCGCTCCGCCTACGCCCGAGTCATGACCCTCGCCGGACGAGTCCTCCACCGGAACCTGGCCCACTGGGGCTCCCTGTTCAAAAAGCCCTGATTCTGCCGAGCCGACCTGGGTGTCCACATCCCTGTCGTCAGCAATCGGAAAAATTGGATCAACCTCTCCCGGATCCCAAAAGTACGATGATAGGATGCAAGTGCTCGGTAGGGGGATTCCCGAATCGGTTTGTCGGTGGTGAAGTGGCGATAACCGTATTTCAGACAGCATTGCAGCATGTTTGAACGGCGTTAGCAGCACACTCGTCGCGGACACAGTCGTGCCAGGGATGCGAGGACACAGCTAGGGGTATGCCTGTCCTCGGCCCAGTCAAGCAACGTAGTTCTGGACCAAGGCAAGGAGTGCGATCTCACCATGACGAGGGGGCGGTACGAGGCGTTGGACCTCGCGGAGGTTGTGCATGCAGACGAGGTGATGCCAACGGCCTTCCTGCATGTGTTCTTCGACGGGCGGATCAGCGTTCCCCAGCTGGTTGAGGCTCTGGACAAGGTGGTCGGCGTCATCCCGGAAATCATCTGCCGGGCCGATATCACCCGCCATGTCTTCGAATCGCTGCCGTTGTCGGCGGCCGATCTGATCCACGAGACCGACCAGTTGGTCAGTGCCGGTCCGCTCATCGATCCGATGCTTGGCCCCCAGATCGGGATGCTGGTCGGGCATGGCGCTCACGGTGATTCTTTGGGCATCGCCTTCAGCCATGTGCTCGCCGACGGACAAGCCGTACTCATGCTCCTGAGTCTGTTGGCTGACTATTACAACGGCCTTACCCCCGACGTGAGCAACCACCGACGCCTCGATCCGTATTTGTCCACAGTACGCGTCGGTCCTGCCACCCCGGCTGAGAAGGCGGCACAGCGTCTGACCGGATCCCCCTTGTTGCCCGCCCGCGCCGGCGATCAGCCCTTCTGCCCGCGGGTGGTCATCCCCGAACAGGTGATGGCCGCCTTGAAGGCCAAGGGGCGCCGGCAGGGGCTGACACTCAACGATGTCTTCCTGGCCGCGTACGTCCGTGTCCTGTGCCGGGTGTTGGATGTCACCGAGGTAGCAGTGCCCTGTCCCGCCGATCTGCGCCGTCTGCTCGGCGTCGAGGGTCTCACCGTGGCCAACATGACTTCCGCGTACCTCTTGGGAGCCACCGTGAACCCGGGCGACACCTTCGATGACACTGTCGCCCAGGTCCATGCCGAGATGAGCCGGATGCAAGACCGCAATCGTTGCGTCGCCTCGTTGCGCGGGCTTCACCAGATCTGGAGAATCATCCCACCGGGATTGACCCAGTGGATCGTGAGGCAGTCGTATTCCATCTTGCCGGTGTCCTTCACGAATCTCGGCGTCATCGACCCCGCCAAGTTCCGCTTCGGCCAGACCTCGGCGACCTCGGCAACCATCACCGGCACCTATCGCGCGGGAGGCTGTTTCCTGCTCAGCGTGACCACGTTGGGCACCGTCACAACCCTGGCCGTCGCCCTCCTCGGTGACGAAACCCTCGCCCGGGAAGGCGAGAAGGTGCTTCACCTGGTCCGCCAGGAATGCGAAGCCTGGCTCGATCAGCCGGAAATCGTGTCATCGGCAGTACGGCCATCAGCCCTTGTCACAGCCAACGCCGGAGCACGCTGAAACCTGCTGAAACCTGGGTCCACCGGCATCAGCCGTTGTCCTGGTTCAGCCGTGCCACCAACCGTCGTACTGAGTCTGGGACCTGCAGGGGAATCGTGGTGTCAGGTGAGGCCACGGGAGTTCCCGCCCGGATGGCCAGAGGGATGACGCCAGCCCAGATGCCCCGATCCTCGTCCTCATCGCTGTCGCCCAGGCTCGTTGCGGCGACCTTGGCGCTGGCGTGATCCAGCGGAATGGACAGCAGCGCCGTGGCAGCGATCTCCTTGCTGGTCGGTGCACGCACCTCGTCGCGGCGCCCGGGAAGGATGTGGTCCATCAGCAAATCGAGGGCCAACGAGCGCCGATCAGCCGGTACCAGGCGTGCCCGCCCGAAGGCGACGACACTGCGGTACCAGGCGCCGGTGTTGTAGGCCGAGCGGCCCAGCACCAGGCCATCGTTGAAGGAGACGCACACCGACACCGGAATCCCGTCCTGGCTGGCAGCCGCCGTCAGGAAGGCCCGTCCTCCGGTGGAGCCGTGGACGAGCATCTGCATCCCGTGCCCGTCGCCCAGGTCGCCCAGCCCGTAGTGGAAGGGGAGGACCAGTGGCCATCCATCGCGGACGAAGCCGATGTGCGCCACCATCGCCTGTGCCAGAATTTCCAGTATGACCCGGGGGTCCTCCGACTGCCGCTCGCGATGCCGCGAGGGCGTCAGACCAGGTCGTGACAACTCATCCACGCTCCTAGCCTACGTGTCATCGGGCAATGACCACACCATGTCAGCCGATGAGATGTCGATTCCCGGTCGCGGTGCGGGGTTGGAATGATTGATTCTAGAGAATTATCGAGGATTGAACCTGGATTATCACGTGTGTTATTGTCTCCAAATGGTACGAGTTAACGGGGCTGGGTATCAGGCATTGGATGTCGCACAAATGGTGCATCATGATATCGTTCCAGCCGTGGCGTACGCCCGGATCGATTTCGACGGGCGGCTCAATATGGATCGCCTGATCAATGCCGTCGCGAAGGCCGCAATCATCATTCCAGAAATTTTGTGTGGGATCGACACGCGTCATTTCCGCTTCAAGCCGGTGGGCATCACACCAGCAGACATTGTCGAGGAAGTCGCGTACACCCCCGAGGCCTGCCCCGCATTCGATCCGCGCTCCGGGCCCCAGACCAAAATTCTGGTCGGTCATGGTCCTCAGGCGGACACCCTGGTCGTCCAGATGAGCCACGTCATGTCCGACGGCGCCGGCTTGTGGCAGTTTGTCGGTCTGTTGGCGGCCTGCTACAACGGCAGGCTGGTGCACGCGCGGAACAACCGTTCTGCCCGCGAGGCCTTGTCCGGGCAAAAAGTCGGACCCGCTACCGCAGCCGAGCACGACGGGGAGGACACCGCGTGGGATGGTTTTCCGATGCCCGGGTCGGTGGGGGACAGACTCTGGCTTGTGGAAACGATTCCAGCTGAGACCTTGACCCTGCTGCACGACAAAGCCCGCCAGTCGGGGGTCACCTTGAACGATGTCTTCCTCGCGGCCTACTCCCGCATCGTCTGCTCGCTGATGCAGACCAACAAATCCCGCGTGTCCTGTCCGGCCGACCTGCGCCGTTTCACTGATCTGGGCGAACTCACGGTGGCGAATCTGACCGGCCGCTACATGGTCACGGTCAGAGTGGAGCCCGGCGACAGCTTCTCCACCACGGTGTCCAGAATCCATGACGAAGTCCAGGAACTGAGACGAAGGAACCGCCAGATCGCTCAGTTGCATCTGCTGCACTTCGCCTGGAGATTCGCACCCAAACGCCTGATCCAAGAGTCAGTACGCGGTGTGTACCATCTGCACCCCATTTCGTACTCGAACATGGGA
The DNA here is from genome assembly GCA_009778725.1 of Propionibacteriaceae bacterium. Taxonomy (GTDB): domain Bacteria; phylum Actinomycetota; class Actinomycetes; order Propionibacteriales; family Propionibacteriaceae; genus WQYJ01. Next base: position 787 of record WRFP01000016.1, on the reverse strand, counting down.
GTCCTCAACCCGTCCAGCGCGACCTTCGGGACCTGCAAGCCGCTGCGGGCTGCGGTCTTCGGGCCGTATATCGACACCGGTGGATTCCTCGTCGTGATCAGCACCATGAACGGGGTCGCCACCCTCGGATCCTCGATCGTCGCCGACCCGGATCGGGCGCAGGCCGGCCAGGAGATTCTCAAACTGGTGGTGGGACAGTGCACAGCCTGGCTTGCTGAACCCGCCCAGGGGTAGCTACCCGCTGGTCCTGCGGCTTCCCAGACCGGCCACATTGACGTCTTCTTGAGATTTTGGCGTTTTGGACCAAAGGCGTACAATAATCCCTTGGTCGTCTGCGCTCTGTTGAGCCAGGGGCCTGTGACCGACGACGAAAGAGTGTATGGCAAAGAAAGAAGGAGCCCTCGAACTCGAGGGAACCGTGGTGGAAGCCCTTCCCAACGCGATGTTTCGCGTTGAGTTGAGCAACGGCCACAAGGTTCTGGCCACAATATCCGGCAAGATGAGGCAGCACTACATCAGGATCCTGCCCTCCGACCGGGTGGTCGTGGAATTATCGCCATACGACCTGACCAGGGGCCGGATCGTCTATCGGCACAAATGAGAGTCCTCACAGCCGGAGACGTCTTCGACTGGCGGGCACAAGCACGCACACACCGTGGGACGCGGGTCCCACATGACCTGAAGGAAGCAGCTCGATGAAAGTTCAGCCGAGCGTCAAGAGGATCTGTGACAAGTGCAAGGTGATCCGTCGCCATGGGCGCGTCATGGTGATCTGCGAGAATCCTCG
>WRFP01000015.1 GCA_009778725.1 Propionibacteriaceae bacterium | reverse complement strand
CTCGCGCAAACTCGTCGGCTACCAGCAAGACCAGCTTCCCACGACCCATCCGATCGTCGCGGACATCAAGGACCTGGCCGATGTCGAGGTCAATTTCGACATGATCACCTATGCCAAGGGCGCCTCGGTGCTCAAGCAACTGGTCGCCTGGGTCGGGCAGGACAGCTTCCTCAAGGGCGTCCACGAGTATCTGACCAAGTACGCATGGGGCAATGCCACCTTGCATGACTTCCTCGACGAGGTGAGTGCGGCCTCCGGACGGGATTTGACCACCTGGTCGAAGGTCTGGCTGGAGGAGGCCGGTGTGACACTGCTGCGCCCGGTCACCGTCGAGCGTTCCGAGGGGGTGTACGAAAAAGTGTCGATCGCCCAGGAGATTCCACCGGTGTATTCCCGCTTCTCGTCGATCCCACATCGCGACCTGCCCGCGATCGAGGTGCGCCCGTCGCTGAAGCCCCATCACATCCGCATCGCCGGGTACGACTTCGGCGACGAGGGGCTGACCCGGTCGTGGACGATCGAGACCGATATCGATGCCGAACTGACTGAGGTGTCGGAGTTGGCGGGCACGGTCATCCCCGACCTGCTGATCGTCAACGATGGTGATCTGACGTACGCGAAAGTACGTCTGGACGAGGCCGGGAGAAAGGCCATTCCCAAACTGCTGTTCCACATCGCCGACCCGCTGACGAGGGCTCTGGTGTGGGGATCCCTGTGGGACAGTGTCCGCGATGGGGAGATGTCGGCGCGGGCGTACCTCGGGATCGTCCTGGCTGCGATCAGCAGGGAGACCTCGTCGACCATGGTGCAATCATTGTTGGTCCGGCTGCGCCAGACTGTTTTATTGTATGTGGCCGAGCCGTTCAGGGCAGAGACCCATGAGGATGCGGCGGCCAAGCTCGTCGCGCTGGCGATGAGGGCCGATCCTGGCTCTGACCAGCAGCTTCAGTTCTTCAAGGCGTTTTCCGGGCTGGCCTGCAACTCCACGCAACTAGATTTCGTGGCCGAAGTTCTCGACGGCGTCTCCGAGGTCCCGGGCCTGGTGGTCGACACCGATGTACGGTGGACACTGCTGACGGACCTGGTGGCCGCCGGAAAGCGCGGCGAGGCCGACATCGACGCCGAACTGGGCCGGGACAACACCATGTCCGGCGCCGAGAGGGCGGCCGGGGCACGGGCTGCGATCCCCACACCCGAGGCCAAGCGGCAGGCGTGGCATGCCGGCGTGCACGACGACTCGCTGCCCAACGCCACCCAGCGCAACCTGCTGGCCGGGTTCGGCAAAGTCACGGATCCCACGTTGCTGCGCCCGTTCGCCATCGAGTACTTCTCCCAGATTGAGGACAGTTGGCAGACCCGTACTCGCGAAATGGCCCAGAACATCGTCCAGATGCTCTACCCGACCCGCTCGCTCAACGATCCCGACGTCGATGTGCTGCAACTGACCGACCATTGGCTCGACCGCCTCGGCGGGCGCCTGCCCGCCCTGCGCCGGCTCATCCTGGCCGCCCGGGAAGAAGTGGTCTGCGCCCAGTTGGTGCAGAAAGTCGACGCGCAGTCGTAGAAGCATGGTCGCTGGTCCGTCGCTCACCGACCCGGCAATCGGAACGACTCGATCAGGCTGAGGTATCCGGCGTAGGCCTGGCCGAGGGACAGACCACCGTCATTGGAGGGTACGACCTGGTGCTGGAGGGTCTCGTGACCCCGGTCGCGCAGTTCGCGGGTGAGGTCCCAGGCGAACAGACGGTTGGCGAACACTCCGCCGGTCAGCCCGATGGGCCCAGGGGTCGCGGGGAGGGCGTCAATCGCGCTGGCGATCAGGCGCGCCAGACCGATGTGGAACGTGCGGGCCAGACATTCAGCCGGTTCCCCGCGCTGCTGTCCGAGGACCAGCATGTCCACCAGTTGTTTCATGTGGCGTACCGGGGGATGGTGGTTGTGGGTACAGCGCTCGGCCCAGGTCTGGAGTTCCATCGCGGCCTGGGCTTCGTAGGTCACCTGATGGCAGATGCCCAGCAGTGAAGCGACGGCGTCGAAGAGCCTGCCGGTGCTGGAGGTTCGTACGACGGCGACCTGGCCCTGCAATTGCGAGGTGACTAGGGCCATCTCTTCGGGCGTGGGTTGTCCTGAGGCAAGGGGCACGACATCTGTCCCACGTCGGTCATGGTGATCCGGTGGTGTCAGCCGCTCACTGGGGGGATTTCCCCGGTGGGGTGCACTGCCGGGTTGAGCCGTCTCCTGGTCGTCGGAGAGGGAACCGGACCAGGCGCGAATCTGGGCTGGGTCCACGTCGTACTCCCACAACAGGCCCATGGCTGATTTCCAGGGGTTGCGGACTGCCGAGTCCCCACCGGGCAGCCAGAACCCGGGCAGGTGCCAGAGCCGCTCGTAGGTCAGGGGATCGTCGCCGAGGCCGAGGACTTCGCCGCCCCAGATCGTGCCGTCGTCGCCGTACCCGGTGCCGTCCAGAACGACGCAGGTCCACGGCCCGTGTATTCCTGCTTCCGCCATCAGCGACAGGGCATGGGCGTGATGATGTTGGATTTCCAGGACAGGCACGCCGTCGCGCTCGGCCCGCCGCAGTCCCCAGGAGTGCGTGAAATAACCAGGATGCTTGTCGACGACGATCAGTTCCGGGGTACGCCGGTGGGCGTCGAGCATCTGCGCCACGCTCTTTTCGTACGCCCGCTGTGTCTCCCAGGAACCCATGTCCCCGATGTGGGCGCTGAGAAAGGCCATGCCGTCGCGGGTCAGCGCGAAGGTGTTCTTCAGTTCGGCCCCAACCGCCAAGACACAATGGTCAGCGTCAGAGAGGAAGACGGGCAGGGGTGCGTACCCCCGGCTGCGGCGGATCGGCCGGGTCTGGTCGCCGTCGGCCATCACCACCGAGTCCTCCACTGGCACGTGGATTCCCCGGTCGTGCAGCAAGAAGGCGTCGACGATCTGGGACAGATCCGTGCGGGCATCCTCGTTCAGGTAGGTCAGCGGCTTGGACGACGAGTTGGCACTTGTTGCCACCAGTACGTCGGTGTCGTCGAGCAGGAGCCGGTGCAGCGGGGCGTACGGCAGCATCACGCCAATGTCATCCAGGCCCGGAGCCACGCTGGCCGCCAGGTCGTACTCCGCGCCCATGGGAGCCAGGACAATGGGTGCTTCGCGACCGGTCAGGACGCGGGTTTGAGCCTCATCCAGGTCGGCGATCGACTCGGCTGTGGCCAGACAGCCGGCCATGACCGCCAGGGGTTTCCCCCCACGGTGCTTGCGTGCGCGCAGGGTGGCCACCGCCTGTTCATTACGGGCATCGCACATCAGCGTGAAGCCGCCAATCCCTTTGACCGCTAGTATCTTTCCTTGTCGGAGAAGGTTTTTTGCGGTCTGGATGGTGTCGGCGATCTGGGTTCGGGGATCCGTGGGGAAGTTGCCCGCGTCCTCGGGATGCCCGGCACGGGCAAGACCTGATGACTGTCCGGTCACATTCGAAGGCCCGTCATGCCCAGCCGCCCTGAGACTGTGCTCGGGTGCCGACTGGTCGTCGCCGGATTCGTGGTCAACGATTTCCAACCACAGATGCGGGCCGCAGTCGAAGCACGAGATCGGCTGTGCGTGGTAGCGCCGGTCCGACGGGTCTTCGTACTCCTTCCGGCAAGCCTCGCACATCGGAAACTCGGCCATCGTCGTCAAGGGCCGGTCGTACGGGACATCGCGGATGATCGACAGTCGCGGGCCGCAGTTGGTGCACGTCGTGAACGGGTACCCGTACCGCCGATTCTCCGGGTCGGTCAGGTCGGCCACACAGTCGTCGCACACCGCCCCGTCGGCCGGAATCAGCGTGATCGCACCTGCCGCCCGCCGCGACGCAACGATCCGGAAACTCGTTTCCCCGGGAATCGTCGCAGCCTCATTCTGGCGCGACGAGACGATGCTCGCCATCGGTGGGATGTCGGTCACCACCGCCCGGCAGAAGGCGTCGACATCTGCCGGAAGCCCCTGGACCTCAATAAACACAGAATTATCATCGTTTCCGCACAACCCCGTGACCGGATATCCCGACGCGATCCTGGCCACATGGGGCCGGAACCCGACTCCCTGCACCACTCCAGTGATACTCAATTCCCATCGGATCATGATGCCTTTCGATCGTTGTGTGGGATGTCAGTCTAGATCAGTAGCCGTGTTTTCCCGAAGGACATCTTTGACCCAACTGCTTATACTAAGTGGTAGTCCCCCCGCGGGCAGACATCAGAAACAGTGCCGACGGGGAAGTATTCTCATCACGTCGCATGCTAAGGAGGAACCTGATGGGGCGTTTTCACCGCCATGACGACGGTACGATCCATGAACACAGTCATGACGAGATCGGGCACGACCACTCACATTCAGATCATGACCATGACCACCATGACCACGATCACCATGACCACGATCACCACGAGCCACTGCTCAGCCAGGACGAATCCCGGGCCGAATTGATCGGCGACCACGCGGGGTACGAGACCGGTTTCGAGCGCATCGACGTACTGGAGCGGATCTTCGACGAGAACGACCGGGCGGCTGCGGACAACCGGGCCAAGCTTGACGCTGCCGGTGTGATCGCGGTCAACCTGATGAGTTCCCCGGGCGCCGGCAAGACAACATTGTTGGCGAAGACCCTGGCTGCTCTGCAAGGCAGGGTACGCTGCGGCATCATCGAAGGTGACATCGAAACATCGATCGACGCTGACCGCCTGCGTGGCCAGGGCGCCCAGATTTCGCTGCTCAATACTGGTGACGGCTTCGGCGGCGAGTGCCATCTGGATGCGCCCATGGTCGCCCACGCCCTGTCCGGACTGGACCTGGATTCCCTCGACCTGCTGCTGATTGAGAACGTCGGCAACCTCGTGTGTCCGGCCGAGTTCGATGTCGGCGCGCATCGGAGGGCCATGATCGCCTCAGTGCCCGAAGGCGAGGACAAACCCCTGAAATACCCGGTGATGTTCCGCAGCGTCGACGCCGTCGTGGTGAACAAGGTCGACCTGCTGGCGTACCTGGATTTCGACATGGGGTTGTTCCTGGCCAATATCAAGGCTGTCAACCCCGAGGCGACGGTCATCCTGCTCAGTGCCAAGACCGGTGAGGGCGTGGACCGATGGCTGGACTGGGTCACCCAACCCGTGCCGGTGAGCGTGTGAGGAAACACTTGTCAACGACGCGGCAGCCACCTAGACTGGCGTGAATTCCGTCGTTCGGGTCAGCGAGTGGACTAACGGCGTGCACGGGACCCGCGTCGGCGGGTAATCGGGAAGAAAGAGAACGGATGTTGATGTGGCTGGCGATGTCAGACTGAGCCCTGCGCCCAGCAGCACCGTCACCTGGGAGACATCCAGGAGACGCAGTGTGACGGCGATGGTGGCCATCATCGTCGGCCTGCACGTCGTAGGCTGGGGAATCCTGATCGCGCTGATGGCTACCCACCGCTTCTCCGGCGCCGCCGGGTCCGTTTTCGGCCTGGGTCTGGGTGTCACCGTCTACGCGCTGGGCCTCAGGCACGCCTTCGACGCCGATCACATCGCCGCCATCGACAACACCACCCGCAAGCTCGTCCAAGATGGGCAGCGCCCCTTGTCAGTGGGGCTTTGGTTCTCGCTCGGGCATTCGACGGTGGTCTTCGTGGTCTGCTTGCTGCTGGCAGCAGGAGTACGGGCCCTGTCCGATCAACTGGGCGACGGCTCGCGGCTGCGGGCCTGGCTCGGCACCTTTGGATTGGTCGTGTCCGCCACCTTCCTGATCGTGTTGGCGATCATCAACCTGGGGTCGTTCATCTCCACCAGCGCACTCGTGCGTAAGGCGCGTGCCGGCGCCGAAATCGACGAGGCCCACCTTGCCACCAGCGGTGTCCTCACCCGCCTGGTCGGCAGCCGGATCACAGCGATCCGCAAACCGTGGCACATCTACCCGGTTGGCATCTTGTTCGGTCTCGGCTTCGACACCGCCAGCGAAGTCGCCCTCCTGGCGCTGACAACCGGTGCGGCCGCGCTGGCCCTTCCCTGGTACGCCATCTTGTCGCTTCCCTTGATCTTCGCGGCAGGCATGAGTCTGTTCGACTCCGTGGACGGCGCCTTCATGAATCACGTCTACCGCTGGGCCTTCGACCAGCCCGCCCGCAAGCTGTACTACAACCTGGTCGTCACCGGCATCTCGATCGTCTTCGCCCTGGGCATCGGGATCGTCGAAATCTCATCGTTGCTGGCCAGTGCCTGGAAGGTCACCTCCGGCCCGCTGGCCTGGGTCGGCAGAGCCGACATGACCTGGGTCGGCTTCATCCTGGTCGCCTTGTTCATCAGTGTGGCGTTGATCGTCTATCTTCTTTCGCGGCGACGCAGTGCAACCAGTTCCAAGTCTGACAAGACGTCGACTGCTTAGTGAGGCCCGTGAGAGCGCCCGTGGGAAGACGCAGTCGTGCCGGTTGGGTTGGCAAGGGCTGATGCGGTGGACGATCATGCCTAGGAGCGTGCTGAAATACCATGTCCCGGCTGCGGCGCACCGGACGAGCGAATCTTCGAACCCCACATCTTGCGACGTACCACCAGTACGTGTACAAGATGCGGGGTCCGAATCTTCACCCGTCCAGCACGTCCTCGCTCGGAACAGCGTATTTCAGCACGCTCCGAGGCGCGTACTGGAAAACGAGTCTCGGTGGCGCTGACCCGCGTGATCAGGCTGCTCGGATTTGCAGGACGGCCAGCAGGACGGCTGTCCAGTGGCTGGCGGCGGCGATCACCGTACACGAATGAAAAACCTCGTGGAAACCGAACCAGGTCGGCGACGGGTTGGGCCACTTGCGCGAATAGATGAGGGCGCCTCCGGAGTAGAAGACTCCCCCCACCAAGATGAGGATGACGATGGCGGGTCTGCCGAGTCCCCAGAATTGGGGCAGCCACCAGATGGCGGCCCAGCCCATGACCACGTACATGACGGTGTAGAGCCAGCGTGGCGCCGACAGCCACAGGATCCGGAAGAGGACTCCCGCGCCGGCCAGGCCCCAGATCAGCGACAACAGGACCACACGCGAGGTCCCGGTCAACAGCATCGCGGCCAGAGGAGTGTACGTACCGGCAACGAACAAATAAATGTTTGAGTGGTCGATCCGTCTGAGAACGGCTTTCACTGTGGTCGTCCAGCGTCCGATGTGGTAGGTCGCCGAATTCGCGAAGAGCAGAACCGCGCAGCCGAGGTAGATGGCCAGCGAGGCTTTGGCCACACCGCCCGGAGCCACGCAGATGAGGACGATGATTCCCGCCGTGATGAGCGGCACGGTTCCGGCGTGCAGCCAGCCGCGCAGTTTTGGTTTGACGTCTACGATGGCCGTGGCACCGTCGGGGCCGGGCAGCGCAGGATCCCTGTCAGGAATGACGTCCGGCCTTTTCATGTCGCTCCTTAGGTACGAAACCGAAACTTACGGTTCCGTAGGTAGTCTACCTCCCCGTACGGCGATCAGCCCACTGCCCCGAGCTGACGTGCCAGCGGTTGCCATGGAGGCCGAGGGGACATCCGTTCAACGGTGACCGGCGGGTCAGTCGGATGGCACCAGGACGCGTGGTGACTATGATTTTCCAGATCCAGGATAAAGTTATGATTCGTGGGAATCAGCGAGGAACTGTCGAAGCTCGGTAACCGGTTGCGTCCGTCCGGGCTGCTGTACTCCACCTATGAACGCAACTTGCTGTCACATCTGGACCGGACCCGTCTACCGCACCATGTCGCGGTCATGGCCGATGGCAACCGCCGTTGGGCGCGGTTGAATGCTCCCGGGGAAACCCTGGTCACCGGGTACGAAGCGGGTGCGGCCAAGTTGAAGGAATTCGTGTCCTGGTGTGATGAGGCCGGCATCCGGATCGTCACCTTGTGGGTGCTGTCGCCCAACAATCTCGACCGGGGACAAGAAGAGATCTTGCCCCTGCTCGACGTGATCGTCTCGCTGGTCGAATCGCTGGCCCGCCAGGAGCGCTGGCAGATTCAGATCGTCGGAGCCCTCGACCTGCTTCCAGCCGAGACGGCCGATGCTCTGCGGGCAGCCAGTTCGGCCACCAGCCAGCGCGACGGGATCCACGTCAATGTTGCGGTCTCGTACGCGGGTCGCCAAGAGTTGCGCGATGCTTTCCGGTCCTTGCTGGCGGAGGAAGCAGACAAGGGCACAACCCTCGAACACCTCTCCCAGACCATCGAAATCGACATGATCTCCAGTCACCTCTACACGGCCGGACAACCCGACCCGGACCTGATCATCCGCACATCAGGTGAACAGAGATTGTCAGACTTCCTGATCTGGCAGTCGGCCCACTCCGAGTTCTACTTCTGCGAGGCACTGTGGCCAGACTTCCGCCGAGTAGATTTCCTGCGTGCCCTACGCGCCTTCGCCCAACGAGAACGCCGTTTCGGGCGGTAGGAGCCTGCTGCACTGGGGCTGAGGTTAATGGTTCGGGTTTCAGGTGGGTCGTGACCAGTTTTTTGTATTGTGACTAGGTAATATAGTCTGATGTAGGGTTAGTTGTTGCCTGATGGGGTGGTTGTGGTTGGGGTGGTTCTTGCTTGTTGTCGTCTTTGGGGTTTGTTGGCTGAAGTGTGAGATTTTTTGGTCGGACTCACGTTGTCCGGGCGTAGTATGGGCGGCGATTGTCAAGAGGGAGTCTTGCTGTGGTGATGTCTGTTTTTCGTGATCTGAAGCGCCCCGGCAGGTCCGGAGGGTTTTTCGTATGGCATTCGGGTTAGGAGCGTGCTGGGGCGTGGACAGTATAGATGGCGTAGTCCATTTTGCGGTTGAGGCGTTCGATCTCGACTAGGCGCTCGGTGGCGTTTTCGTCGATGCTGGTCAGGTCGAACCAGAATTCTTTGGCCGGGCTCTGGGACCAGATCGCCAGTCCACCGCCGGGGTTGAGATGTTCCAGGGCTGTTCTGATGCCATCCGTGGTATACAAACTGGCATTGTCTGGATGGATGAGGAAATCGGGTCCGTTGTCGATGTCCAGGCAGATGCCGTCCCAGGGGCCGAAGAGCCCGGGAATCGTGGGCTGTCCGCTGAGCAGGGTGGCGGCGTTTCCATGATGGATGGTTACTCGTGGGTCCGCGGCTACTTTGCCCAGGGTGGGGGTGAGGGCTTGGTGGGCCCATTCGATCAGGGGGCCGGACAATTCGACGATATCGAGTTGGGTTGCCCCCATGTCCAACAGGTGCGCGGCGGTGAAGCCGAGTCCCAGACCTCCCACCAGGACATGGCCGGGCTGGGGTCCGAGGGCTTCAGCCAGGACGATTTCTGAACTGGTACGGGCGGAATCCATGGCGAAAACGCCGTTGATGATCAGTTCGTCGTAGGCAGTGTCCCCCGAATGCCGACGCCGCAAGATGATCTCGTACCCGTCCGCGTCACTGCGACCCAGGGTGACCGTTTCTTCGTGCATCAGTCTATGATGCACGTTGAGCATGGATGCGTCAACCAAGGACGAACGTGCGACAGATCGCCCGTCTGCGATCGGTGCATTCAAGGGAAGGACAATTGAGCAATCTGGTTGCTCGGTGGTGTCATCATTCCTGGTTGGCTGCTTCCACGGTCGCACGGGCATCCTGCAAGTAGCGTTCACACAGGTTGGCGAGTTGTTCGCCACGTTTGAACAACTCCATGGATTCGGCCAGAGATTCCCCGCCTGATTCCAGCCGGTTGACCACGGCGATCAACTCGTCGCGGGCTTGTTCGTAGCTGAGATCGGATAGATCCGGGTCTGGACTGCCGGTCTCCTCAGGTGTCTTGGGCGTCTTTGACGCTGCCATGGCTCTCCTTCCTGGCGCCGGTCACTGTCATAGACAAGGTGCCGTCGCTGACTTGTGCTGTCAGGGCTGATCCGATCGCGACCTGCTGCGTCGATGAAATCGCGTGCCCGTCGCCGTCGGTCAAAATGGCGTATCCCCTGGTGAGGACGCTGGTGGGCCCCAGTGCGCGAATCATGGCGCTGGCCCGGTTGATTTGGGAGGCTTCACTGTTCAGTTTGTCCGACAGTCCGCGGCCAAGCCTGTGACGCAAGGCGCCGACCTGTTCGGCGTACACATCGAACCGGGACAGGGGATTGCGCAGAACCGGGTGGCGTTTCAGTTGCTCCAGGCCCGCCCACTGGGTGGAGACCAGCCCGAGCAGGGCAGTTGCCGAACGCCGGCGCGACCGGGCGATGTGGTCCAGTTCAGCCATGGCGTCGGGGACGATCCTCTTGGCAGCGTCGGTGGGTGTGGACGCTCTCAGGTCGGCCACCAGATCAAGGATGGGGGTGTCCACTTCATGGCCGATGGCGGAGACCACGGGAGTACGGGCGGCGGCCACGCTGCGTACGAGTGCCTCGTCCGAGAAGGGCAGCAGGTCTTCGACCGAGCCTCCGCCACGGGCAATGACGATGACATCGACGCTGGGGTCGGCGTCGAAGTCCGCGACTGCCTCCATGACGTGGGAGGCTGACGACGGTCCCTGCATCAGGCAATACCGGATCACGATCCGGGCCTGTGGCCAACGCAAATGAACATTGACAACAACATCACGTTCTGCCGCTGAGTTCTTCCCGGTGATCAGCCCGATTCCTTGCGGTAACACCGGCAGACGCCGTTTCAGGGCCGGATCAAACAGTCCTTCGGCTTGGAGGAGGCGCTTGAGATGCTCGATCTGCGCCAGCAACTGGCCCTCGCCGGTGGGGCGCAAGTCGAAACACTCATAGCTCAATCGCCCGGACTTCAGCCACACCGTCGGTTTCAGCTGGACGGTCACCGCCATCCCCTCGCTGACCGGACCAGCCGCGTCGAGCACAGCGGTGGACAGTGTGACGGAGATAGACACCTCCTGGCTGGTGTCGCGCAAAGTCAGGAAGTGGACCGTCCCGGTTTTCCGGCTGAGTTCGATGATCTGGGCCGACACCCAGATCATGCCCAGTCGTTCCACCCATCCTTTGACCGCAACCGCCACCTCGCGCAGAGGCACGGGGTGTTCAGGGCTGCTCGTCAATGCCATAGAGCCCACTTTATCCAACCTTTGTCCTACCTCGAGCCAACCTTGGTCGCCAGAATCACTGATTCACCAGATTCAGGATTCTCCAGTGCTTGCCGTGTGTTCAGCGGGTCCCGGACGGGCAGCTCATCTGCGGTTGTGACCAACTCGGGAGCGGACAATACCCTCGGTCCGTTGGTGACGGGCGTCAGTGCTTCCATGGAGTCGTCGGACACCTTGAGGTCGCGGAAACGCCGGGCGGAGACGAACACACGGCTCTCCAAGGAGCCGATGGCCTCGTTGTAGGACCTGACCGACGCATCCAAAGATCTGCCCAACCGGTCGAAGTGCGAACCCATCTTGCCTAATCTTTCGTACAACTCCCGTCCCAGGTCACTAATCTCCTTGGCTGAATCGGCCAGTGTCTGCTGAGTCCATGCGTAGGCGATAGCCCGAAGGGCGGTGATCAGCGTTGTCGGAGTGGTGAGCATGACATTCTTCTGGGCGGCGTGTTCGACCAACTCGGGGTCGTGTTCGAGTGCGGCGGTGAACAAGGAGTCGAGCGGCAAGAACAAGATGACGAATTCCGGTGTGGCCGAATCGGCCTTCCAGTAGGCCTTGGATGCTAGTTGGTCGACGTGGGTGCGCACGTGACGGGCAAACGTGGCCAGGTGTTGGGCACGTTCGGTCTCGGAATCGGTCTCCTGGGCAGACAAGAAGGCTTCCAGCGGCGTCTTGGCGTCGACGTACACGAACTTGCCGCCAGTCAGATTGACCTTCAGATCCGGGCGGATGACGGCCTCGTCACGCGTGGTGGATGCCTGGGTCATGAAGTCACAGTGCTCGACCATGCCAGCCAACTCCACGACCTGTTTGAGATGGATTTCTCCCCAGGTCCCGCGCACCTGTGGCTTGCGCAGGGCTGTGACAAGGGAAGACGTCTGAAGTTTCAGTTGCTCTGAACTGCGTTGGACCGACTGGATGTGACCGGCCAATTCGGTGGACAACCGCACCCGGTCCTTTTCGATCTCAGTCAGGCGGATGTCCAACTTGTCCAGACTGTTCTGGACCGGGGACATCAACTGTTGCGTGGCCTGGAGCCGCTGTGTCGCCACGGACTCGATCGTCTTGGTTTGCCGGTCCAGGGCCTCGTCAGACAAGGAGCGGTATGAGGCCAGCATCGCCTCCCGCTCCCGGCGTAGTTCGGCGGTCTGTTCGATGGCTGCGTCCCGGGTGGCTTCCGCGCGGGCGGTGCGGGCCTCGCCCCGGGCCGACATCACAAGGTGACAGGCAACCCCGCCGAGGACGATTCCAGCCAGCAGCGCGATGAGAATCCATATCGTGTCGTTCATGGTTTCACCCTGTCACAGACCTCGGACATTTTTTCCCGACAGTTCCGGGGAACAGGGGCCCGCGCAGTCACAGGCGAGGTCGCTCACCTTGTCAAGAGCCTGAAAAGTGCTGACGAACAGACCACCGCGCGTATCCACCAGCCCGGATCTACTGTCGTACTGCGTGATACTGCCGGATCAGTGCCCTCGTGGAGGCGTCCTGTCCGGCCAGGGCTTCCTCATGGCCTCGGATGGCCGGTGCGATCTCCAGGGCGAGTTGCTTGCCGAGTTCGACTCCCCACTGGTCGAAGGAATCGATGCCCCAGATCACGCCCTCGACGAAGGTGATGTGCTCATACAAGGCGATCAGTTGCCCGACCACGCTGGGGGTCAGGGCCGGAGCCAGAATCGTGGTCGTGGGGCGGTTCCCGGGGAAAATCCGATGGGCGACCAACTCGTCAGCCGTGCCCTCCGCCCGTACTTGCTCTTCTGTCTTGCCGAAAGCCAGCGCCCGGGTCTGGGCGAAGCAATTGGCCAAGAGCAGTTCATGTACGTCGGCGCCCTGGTCGGTCAGCGGATAGGCCGGTGTGGCGATCGCGATGAAGTCCGCCGGCACGATCTGGGTGCCCTGGTGGAGCAGTTGATAGAAGGCATGTTGTCCATTGGTTCCGGGCTCACCCCAGAAAATCTCGCCCGTGTCAGTACGCACAGGGCTGCCGTCCAGCCGTACCCGCTTGCCGTTCGACTCCATCGTGAGTTGCTGCAGATAGGCCGCGAACCGATGCAGATATTGGCTGTACGGCAGCACAGCATGGCTGGTCAGACCCAGGAAATCGCGGTACCAGATGTTCAGCATGGCCATCAGCACAGGCACGTTACGGCTCAACGGTTCGTTGCAGAAATGCTCGTCGATGCGATGGAACCCGGACAGGAAATCCGCGAAGGCCTCAGGCCCGATGGCCACGGCGAGGATGGTCCCCACCGCGGAATCGACGGAGTAACGCCCGCCGACCCAGTCCCAGAAGCCGAAAGCGTTGGCGGGATCGATCCCGAAGGCCTCCACCCGGTCCACCGCAGTCGAGACCGCCACGAAATGCTGGGACACCGCGCCGTTCAAACTGGCAGGGGAGTCCCCGATCGCGCCGCGGGCCTTCAACCCGTCCCACAGCCACTGACGTGCCAAACGAGCGTTCGTCAGGGTCTCCAAAGTCGTGAAGGTCTTGGAGACAACGATGAACAATGTCGTCTCCGGGTCCAGATCGCGAGTCTTCTCAGCGATGTCAGACGGGTCGATATTGGACACGAAACGGCAGTCCAGGCCGGGTTGGACATAAGGCTTGAGGGCCTCATAGACCATGGCCGGGCCGAGATCCGAGCCTCCGATCCCGATATTGACCACAGTACGAATCCGGCGCCCGGTCGCTCCGACCCACTGACCCGACCGTACTCGGCGAGCGAAATCGTACATCGAATCGAGCACCGAATGAACCTGCCCGACCACGTCGACCCCGTCCACCTCAAGGCGGTCACCGCGCGGGCGGCGCAAGGCCGTGTGAAGAACAGACCTGTTTTCTGTGGTGTTGATCCGCTCGCCGGCGAACATCGCGTCGCGTCGTACAGTGACGTCCATGTGAGACGCCAAGTCGACCAGGGCGTTTGTGACCATGGGCGTGGTAAGGTTCTTCGACAGATCAACATGGAGATCGCCGGCTGTGAAGCTGAGCGATGCGACGCGATCCGGGTCCGAGGCGAACCAGCCGGGCAGATCGGGATCGAAGGAGCGACTAAGATCAGTAAGGTGACTCCATGCGGATGTCGTGGTGGCGTTGAGGATGCTCATACCCCCACTGTAGTGTGTTTCCTCGGGTAGGAGGTTGGAGTGCATGCGCTGATCTCCACCCACACTCACCGCTATGGCGCGACCAGGAGGCAGGCGTGAGGCAAACGATAGTTGAGTGGCTCCTTCGCGGAATCGCCGTTGTCGTGGTCGGCGTCACCGCTTTGGCGGCTCCGGCTTTGGCTGTTGCCGACACAGTGGACACCCAGGTGCTTGTCAACACCCGTGTCATGGACACCTCCATCTTCGTGACCGGCACAGTCCAGTCGATTCAGGGCGAGGGCATCAACGGCGCCGTGGTCACGATCTATATGGACAGCCTCAGTCAGGGAACCGCGATCACCTTGTCTTCAGGCTCATACACGTACACAATCCTTCAGGCCACCTCGGGAACCCACACCGTCCAGGTGGTGTACACCGGAGACAGTCGCTTTGGAGCCAGTACGGGCACCAGTCACGCGGCCGTCAGTGGTGCGCCGAACGCAACCACTCACACCACCGGTCAGCGGGCCACATCGTTGACCGTCACGCTCGATCCCAGCCAGGCCTATTCCGGAGATTCGGTGTCCATCTCCGGAGCCCTGATGTCGAACGGCAACCCGGTGGCATCCAGCCTGGTCTCTTTGAACGTCGACTACGGCCAGGTC
Source organism: Propionibacteriaceae bacterium (assembly GCA_009778725.1). GTDB lineage: Bacteria > Actinomycetota > Actinomycetes > Propionibacteriales > Propionibacteriaceae > WQYJ01. The sequence goes on along the minus strand of WRFP01000015.1, from coordinate 8,764 downwards.
GCTTCTCCGGTCGGTACGGGCTCAGACGGCACCTATCAGACCATCATGGCTTTGCCAGACGGGGACACCTTCCCGGCCTCCTTCACGGTCACAGTTTCTTTCTCCGGTGACGACGTCTACACCTCGTCGACAGCGCAAACTTCGGGGTCGATCATGGCACAACCGACGCCGGTGGCCACCACCGATCCCTCGGCGAATCCGAGTTCGACATCCACTGCCACCGCCACGACGCAGGCCACACCGGTCGACGCTGGGTCACAGTCCTCCGGTTCGTCCGGGTCGGGCAACACTGCCCTGCGCGTGGTGGGCATCGTCTTTTTCTCGGTCGCCCTGATCGCGGTGGGCACCCTGGTCATCCTGGGCCTGATCTCCCATTCCCACAAGCGGCTGGACCGCGACGAACGACGCGGCTTCGGAACGGACTTCGGCAAGGCGAGATAGCAGGGGAGAGTACGGGACTGTGCCGGACGCAGAGTTTGGCTCGTTTAAAAAACTTTCGCTCGTTTTTATTCGATATCTTTTGATGAATTCTTGTAAATCCCCTTCTCAGAATACTATCAGAAATCAAGATTAATTTGACGTTCATATTAATCATTAGGCGTTGTCATCCAGCATGGGAGATTTCCTTTGACATTGAGAAGACATCGGAATAGTATCCAAAATAGTTTATTCTGGGGGGGGTAAACCAGAGTGGTTGGTGTCAATGTCTTGATGCTGTGACCACGTGTGTCCAGGCACGCAAAGTTCCCCCCTCCCCAGAAGCCCACAGGTTCGAAATGAGGGGTGGATATGAACAATCGCGCGTCAAAGCGTTGGTTCGCAGCGGTCACGATGATCACTGTTTTTTCCATGATGTCGGTATTTTGGCAGACATCCGCAGCTCAAGCAGCTCCAGGTGACTCAGGGCAGAGTTCGCCCACGGCCACACGGGCCGCGAAAGTCCCGGCGAGCAGCGCGTCCTTGACCTTGTCGGTGATTCCGGCCGGTCCGACCTCGGATGTCGCCGCTGGAGACACACTGGCGTACGCCGTGACGCTGGCCAATGGCCCCGTGGCAGTGTCCACGATCACGCTCGGCAGTGGATTGTCCGGTACGGCCGCCTCCTCATCGGTGAGCTGGGGCGCCTGCCAGGTGACGACCAACGGCCAGGTGGAGGATTCAGACATCGATCCCTCGAGCAACTTTGATTTGCCCGCAGGTACGAGTTTGCAGTGCCCGGCGACCTACACGGTCACCGACGACGACATCGCCGCTGGTGGTCCGATTGTCTTGTCGGCCTCAGCCACCGGGTCTGTGGCCAAGACGCAGGTGACGTCGAACACCGACTCCGCCAGTGCGACGCTCGCCCCGGCCCCCGAACCCGCTGCGGTCCCCGCACCTGAACCGGCTCCGGCACCCGAACCTGTGGCTGAACCGGCTCCGGCTGCGGAACCTGGTGTGGCTGTGCAGCCCGTACCTGCTCCCGAACCGCTGATCTCAGCCAACCCGCAACCCGCGACCGAGACCTCCTCACCTGGGTCGGGAGAAAACAGCGGCGAGACCACGACCGCCCCGGCAGGCACCGTCACACCGCTGCCCAGCGCCGCAGTGAGCCCCGCCACGTCCTCACCAGCGGCCTCCACCCCCGCAGTGGCCCCCGCAGGCAGTGCCTCGGTCACGCCATCCTCGTCAGCGTCGCAAACCGGGTCTGCCACGCCTGAGGCCGCGGGCACCACGGCACCGGCCGCCACCTCGACGACCTTGCCGGTCCTCCCGATCACTTTGGGCGGGGTCCAACCCATCAGTAGTGGCAGTGAGCCCCTCAGTGGGAGCACGATTGAACCGGTCGGGAGCACCCTGACCGCGTCACCGGCGGCTCCGTCCACCTTCCAGCCGATCCAACTCCTGGCGGCGACAGACGATGACCATTGCCTGGTCCTTGGTGTGACGGCGACCCTGGCCTCCCAGTGCTATCCGCCACAAGTTGGCGATCAGGTGCTCTTCACCCTGAGCATGAGAGTGAACCAGGGTTGTGGAGAGGTCAGGAAGGAAGTCGTCACGGCCTCCCCCACGATGGACCTGTTCAACGGGGCTGGACCATCCGCTGGCACACCGGTCACCTGTAGCCCGAATATTCCGGCCAACCGGGATACCGTCTCCTGTTACGGGGCGTATACCTTGCAGCAATCGGATTTCGACAACAATGGCGTGAACATCCGGTTCAGCGTCACCGGCTATCATCCGAACGACAAGCCCTATGGCAGCGGCCCGTTCGTCATCGACTACACCTTCCCACTGGTAGCCATGTCGATGGACAAGACTGTCGAGCCGACAACAGTGGAGAGGGCTGGTGACACGGTCACCTACACCTACACGGTGACCAACTCCGGACAAGTGCCTCTGATTAACCCAACCATCGAGGAAACAGGATTCACGGGCACCGGTACGTTGGACCCTGCGGTGTGCGACTCAAACTCCCTCGAACCAGGGGAGTCGACCACCTGCACAACGACGTACACAGTGACGACAGCCGATGCCGTCCAGGGAGTGATTGACAACGCCGCTATCGCTCATGGTCTGGACGTCCCATCACCCGGGTGTGCGAACCCGACCGAGGTGCCTGTCGCATCCGGTTCATCCTCAGCCCAGGTCACCATTCCACCGCTGGCTGAGTTGGACGTCACAAAAACAGCAGACGCGAAAAACATTGTCGTTGGCCAACAAGTGCTCTACACCTACCACGTGACCAACACAGGCAATCAAACATTAACCAACGTGAGGGTTGACGAGACGAACTTCTCAGGTACTGGTCCCGCGCCAGTCATCACGTGTCCGACCGGTCCGCTGGCCCCTGGAGACTCGACCGACTGCACCGGGACGTACACCGTGACGCAGCAGGATTTCGACAACGGAACTTTGACGAACTCCGGCACGGCTGAAGCCGATGGTCCGAACGGCCAGAAACCCTCCGATGACTCGAATGGGGTCGACTTGACGGCCCAGGGCCATCCCAGCGTCGAACTGGACAAGACGGCGACCACCGATGTGCTGGTCGCCGGCGAGACGGTCAGGTACAACTACACAGTACGCAACACCGGCGATGAAACATTGACGAATGTCGCAGTTTCAGACCGGAGTTTCACCGGACAGGGTACGGCTCCTGTCATCACCTGCCCGGCGACGACGGTGGCTCCTGGTGGGGCGATCACCTGCACGGCAGACTATCGGGTGACACAAGAGGACGTGGACAATGGCTCGGTTGTCAACGTGGGTACGGTGACGGCCGACGCTCCGCATGACGTGACGGTGACCGCCGATTCACCAGGAGTGGAATTGCGCACCGTCCCCGATCTGGCGTTGACGGTGGACAAGTCGGCTGACACGACCCAGATCATCAAGGCGGGCCAAGTTGTGACGTACACATACCTGGTGACCAACAAGAGCAATGAGACTGTGCATGACCTGACAGTGGCGGAGACGGGATTCACCGGGACGGGTGACGTGCCGCAGGTCCAGTGCCAAGACGAGACGCTGCGTCCCCAGCAGCCCACGCTGTGCACGGCGACGTACACGGTGACGCAGGAGGACATCGACAATAACACGGTTGACAACATCGGTACGGCGACGGCCTCGGATCCCCATGGAACACCGGTGTCGGCTAACTCCAATGACTGGACGCTGACGGCCTTGGCGCAACCGAGCCTGACGATCAAGAAGTCGGCCGACATGACCTACCTGGTGGCAGGCCAGACCGTGAACTACACATTCGTGGTGACGAACACAGGCAATGAGACCTTGTACAACTTGGTGGTGACGGACGACGGCTTCACCGGGACTGACCCGGCGTCGCTCTCTCCGGTCACCTGCGACGCGACCACGATCGGTGTGGGCGGCTCAGTCACCTGCCATGCGACGTACCTGGTCAATCAGGACGACGTCGATCAGGAGTCGGTGTCGAATCAGGCCACAGCGACGGCCAACGACCGTCACGACCGGCCGGCCTCGGCCCAGGCGGATGCGGTGACGTTGACGACGGATCAGTCGTGGGCATTGTCGGTGGTGAAGACTGGTTCGACGAGTGCGTTGGTGGCCGGCCAGACGGTGACGTACACGTTTGATGTGACCAATGACAGCTCTGAGACGGTGCATGGGATGACGGTCAGTGATGGTGCTCCGGCGTTCACGGGGACGGGTCCGTTGCCCCTGATCAGCTGTCCGGTAACGACCATTGCCCCGAAGGCGACAGTTTCGTGCAGCGTGGACTATACGGTCACCCAAGCCGATGTGGACCAGGGAACTGTGGTGAACACAGGTACGGCCACCGCGTATGGTCCCTATGGTCAGCCGGTGTCACAGACGTCGAGACCATGGACGATGACCACCACCCCGGCGCCGGATTTGCGCGTTGTGAAGACGTCGAGTACGTCAACACTGATTGCGGGCACCACGGTGCAGTATTCGTTCGTGGTGACGAACATGGGCAATGAGACCTTGGATAATGTGCAGGTCACGGATTTGGGTACCACAGGTACGAACCCGGTGTCGGCGATTGACTGTCCGGGGACGGTGTTGGGCCCCCAGGAGGCTTTCACGTGTACGGCGACGTACCTGGTGTCCCAGCAGGATGTCGACAACGGTTCGGTGGTGAACACGGCGACTGCCAGCGGCACCGATCCTCAGAACCAAACGATCGTGCCGACCGAACCAGCCAAGAATACGATGACCGCACCCCGCAATCCCAAGGTTGCGATAACGAAGTCGGCTTCGACCGCTGAGTTGGTGCAGGGCAACCAGGTGGTCTATTCCTTCATCGTGACGAACCCTGGTAATGAGACTCTGACCAACGTGGCAGTCACGGACGCAGATTTCACCGGCACAGGCGATCCGCTGAATGTTAGTTGCAGTTCGACGACCGTGAGCCCGGGTGGGTCAGTGTCGTGTTCGGCCACCTACACCGTGACCCAGGCAGACGTGGACCAACTCACGGTGGTGAACACGGCTGTAGCCACGGCTGTGGGGCCCCACGGTGACAACGTGTCGGCGCCGTCGAACACAGTGACGCTGACGACCAGACCCGATCCTCAGATCAAGCTCCAGAAAGTGGGATCGACGCCCTATCTGGTGGCAGATCAGCCAGTGACCTACACGTACACAGTGACCAACCCGGGTAATGAAACCTTGTACAACGTGCAGGTCGCTGATGATGCAACGAGTTTCACCGGCTCTGGTCAACTGTCCCCGTTGACCTGTTCGGGGACCTCGGTGGGACCTGGCGGGTCAGTGATCTGCACGGCGCAATATACAGTGACCCAAGATGATGTGGACCAGGGTACGGTGTCGAACACAGCGACGGCCACGGCGGTGGGTCCCAATGGCGAAACCCCGCTTCCGTCGTCATCGACATACACAATGACAGTTTACCAAGCGAATCCGCAGTTGACGCTGACCAAGGCCGCCAACATGACCACGCTGGTGGCCGGCCAGGATGTCGCGTACAGCTTCACAGTGCAGAACACCGGAAACGAAACCTTGCATGATGTGACAATAAACGATCATTTTGGTTTCACCGGCAACGGCAATCTGCCTGACGTGTCGTGCTCTCCAGTCGCAGTACGGCCCGGTGGCACCCTGACGTGCAGTGTGACGTATCGGGTCACCCAGGCGGATGTGGATCAGGGTCAGGTCGACAACACCGCGACCGCCTGGGCGACGGATCCTCACGGTGGCACAACGCCGATCGCGACTTCCAACACCGTCAGTCTGAAGGCCACCGCGAACCCGAAGCTGACGCTGACCAAGTCGGCCGATGCGACCGGACTGACCAACGCGGGCCAAGAGGTGAACTACACCTTCAACGTGACGAATGTCGGCAATGTCACATTGCACAACATCGCCGTCGCTGAAGCTACTTTCACGGGAACTGGCGGCGCGCCCCAGGTGACATGCCCGCCGCTGACAACAGCAATCGCTCCCAATGAGACGCTGTCCTGTACGGCCACGTACATCGTCACTCAGCAGGACATGGACAACGGCTTCATCACCAACTCGGCGATCGCCCCGGCAGCCGGCCCCCATGACGAACAAACCTCAGCGCCCTCGAATGAGGTGACCCTGAGGGTCGTTCCGGTGCCGAACGCGCTGAAGGTGGACAAGGAATTGGTGCCCAGCGCAGCGGGCCCGACCGGTGCGAGTGGGGCAGCCCAGTACGGCGACACCCTGACGTACAAGATCTCTGTGACCAACGTCGGCAACCGGACCCTGTCGAATGTCCGCGCCACGGACACCCTGACGAACGCCGCCTCCAAGCAGTCGGCGTTGGATCTGACCGGGTGCCAGTTGACGACTGTGAAGGGGGCCATCGACGTGTCAACCACTCTCGGTTTGACGATGGCTCCCGGCGATGTGCTGGCGTGCCAGGCAGCATACAAGGTGACGGTGGCCGACATGAACGCCAAGGCAACCAATGTCGATGCCCAGATTTCCAATGTGGCCAATGCCACCGGCAACCCGCCAGGCATTTCCTTCCCGGTGTCCGGTGTCAGCGATCCGGTGGTCACCGACTTGGTGACAGCCGGGCCGAACGTCAAAGGTGTGAAGGTCTTGGACCCCGGTCAGGTGGTTCCGGCCGAGGCTGGAGAAACGCTGGCATTCACGATCACGGCGACGAACACCGGTGACCAGACCGCGACCAACGTCATTCCGAAGGACAAGATGAGCACAGGCAAGGCCTTGGAGCTGACCAATTGCCAGGTCAATGACGCGACTGACACAACACTGCCAGTACCGTCGTTGGACCCGGGTGACTGGGTGACCTGCCAGGCGTCGTACCTTGTGACTCAAGACGATATCGACGCCCAGAAACCCCTTGTCAACTCGGTGACCGTCGAGTGGACCACAGTCAATGACACGACCGAGGATCAGCCGGGTCAGGGCGTGGAGGTTCCCGTTGAGCCGGCCGCTCCGAATCTGACCCTGCAGAACAGTGTGAGCCCTGGAAAGGCCGTGTTGGCCGGTGATCCGGCCACGTGGACCATGGTGATCGCCAACGAGGGCAACGTCAGCCTGACCGGAATCGTGCTGAATGATGCGTACGCGCCCGATGCCAGGCTGAAGGGCAAGGGATTCAGTGGTGCCAACACGTGGACTGTGCCAACGATGTGCCAGACGGATACCGGAACGATGGTTGCACTGGCCGACGCCGAATTGGCTCCTGGCCAGGCGCTCACCTGCACGGTTCCCTACACGGTCCTCCAGGTTGACGTCGATGCCGGAATTGTCTTCAACTCGGCCCTGATCTCCGCGGCTCAGCCCAATGGCGAGTCGGTGGCGATGGACGAAGAGAAGTCGCATCCGACGGCGAACCTGGCGCTCGAGCCTACACCGGGTTTGACGGTGTCGCTGGCCAAGCCGACTGGAGGTTCGGGCCCGAGTGGCGCTGCCACCGAGAATGACACCTTGTCGTACGTGGTCACGGTGACGAACACCGGCACGGTGACTCTGACCGATGTCGGGGTGACCGACACACTCACCAACGCATCCGGTGCCGATGTGCCGACCGATTGGGGCGACTGCCTGCTGTTCGGTGATGCTTATCCCGCCGGTGGAGTTTTGTCCGACAACTATGGCGAGACCCTGGCGCCAGGTGACTACATCACCTGTTCGACGACCTATGACGTGACGCAAGCCGACCTCGACGCGTACGCCATCGATCCGAATGTGACCATTGCCAGTACGGCCCATGCGACCGGTACCACGCCGACCTGGATGACCCCGCCCAAGGTGACGGCCGACAGCGAAACGGTGACCACTCGACTGTTTGCGATCGGACCGGTTTTCGTGGTTGACAAGGAGGTGGATGGCCAGGTCAGCCAGGTTGCAGCCGGCGATCTGCTCACCTATACCATCACCTACACGAATACCGGTGATGAGACGTCAGCCAATGTGAACCTGACCGATGTCATGAGCAACGGCAAGACACTGCCCGTGTCGGATTGCACCTTGGATGGCCAGCAGGTTGACTTGCCGATGGCCACTCTGCTGCCGGATCAGACTGTGATCTGCCATGTGTCGTACACGGTCACTCAGGATGACATCGACGCCCAGCAGGGCCTGTCCAACAAGGTGGTGGTTCGCGGAACCGGACCTGGTGGAGAATCGGTGGATGGCGAGGACGAAACTCCCCAGATCCCGACTCAGGCTGCTGCTTCCAGTTTGGCGCTGACCATGTCGGTCGAGGATCAGACCAAGACGGTGTCCACCGCGTCCCTGCTCACCCCTCCAGTCGCTGAGGTTGGCGATGTCTTGGTCTACACGATCACCGCGGTCAATGACGGCAACATCACCCTGGACAATGTCACAGTTGCGACCGGTGATTTCAATGGTCTCGGTGGCGATGCCCCGAGTCTGGTCGGCTGCACCGTCAAGGGTGTTCCAGTGGTCAATGGTCATTTCACATTGGCTCCTGGTGAGTCGGCGGTCTGCACGACGACGACCTACACGGTTGTCCAGGCTGATGTCGACCGTGGAACCTCGATCGACAACAACGCGACGGCGACCGGTGATCCGCGTGATCCGGAAGGTGTCGAACTCAATGCGACGGCATCGGTCAGTATCGATGTGGCCGGGGCTCGACCTGACTTCGATGTGACCAAGACAGTGGATCAGACAACCGATGTGAATGCTGGTGATGTGTTGCATTACGCGATCACTGCGGTCAACACCGGTAATGTGACGTTGACTCACTTCAGTATTAATGAGAGTGAGAAGACGCCGTTCACCGGTCAGG
>WRFP01000014.1 GCA_009778725.1 Propionibacteriaceae bacterium | reverse complement strand
TCTGATGATCATCTCCGACACCAACAAACGTACTGCTCCCGCGGGCCTCGGCTTCTTCGTCGGCCCCCACTCCATGGACTTCCCCCTGCTCTCGGCCGCAACCCTGATTGTCATGCTCCCCGTTGTCGTGGTCTACGCCATCTTCCAACGCCAGTTCATCGCCGGCATGCTCCAAGGAGCAGTACGGTAACGAGTCACTCTGGTTTGCGTTGTCTGCGTATGACAAAGGCGACGACGCCGGCCAGGATCAGGACACCGACAATGGTGACGATGATGATTGTCGTGCGAGTGTTGTCTTGGCCGGTGGTGAGGGCTTCGCCGGTGACGGTGACTTGGACGGTACCGGAGAAGAAACTGGCGTCGGACGGATTTGTGGTGGTGGATGTCGGGGGTATGGAGGCAGTCTCCGTGGAGGACGTGCTGGTGGAACCCGGGGTTGGGGATGACGTGCCTGTTGTGTCGGTGGTGCTGGTGGAACTCGTGGTATCGGACGCAGTGCTGGTGGGGGTGGCCGGGGACGAGGTGTTGGTGGAGCCCATGGTCGTGGAGGCAGTGCTGGTGGGGCCGGGGATTCCCGAAACAGTGCTGGTGGGGCCCGGGGTTCCCGACGCTGTGCCGGTGGGGATGGAGGTCCACAAGGGGGTGTCAGTGGGTGTCGCGGACGAAGTGTCAGTGGGTGTCCCGGATGGGGTGCCAGTCGATGTCGTGGTCCAGTACGGGGTGCCGGTGGCAGCGCTCGAGCCGGTGTCACTGGGTGGGTTGGGGTTGTCGGTCCAGGCCAGGGTGACGGTTCCAGGAGAGGTGTAGGTGATCGTACCGGCGTTCTGGTCGATGGTGGCATCCCCGGAGGTGACACTCCAGACGATCGGATTGGGGTCGTTTGCTGCCTCGGAGAGGATGGGCAGTGGTACGGTGCCGGTTTGTGCCGCAGCAGTGGTGGTCTGGTTTCGTACCCCGAAGTCGAACACAGAAGAAACATCCACACCGGGCATTGGTATCGTCATCTGCCCCAGAGCAGTCCTTTTCTGCGAGATGGCGGTCCAGTCCAGGGACGACAAGTCAGTGATGTTGTTGTTGTCCAGACTCCATCCACACGGGGTGTTGCTCGGACACGCCTGATTGAGACGGGCGGCGAGGGGTGTGATCTCGGTGATCTGATTGTCATTCAAACCCAGCGTCTGCAGGTTGGCCAGGCCGGCGATGGGCGCCACATCACTGATCTGGTTGTTGCCGAGACCCAACGAGACGAGATTCCTCATGCCACTGAGCAGCGCCAGGTTACTGATCTGGTTGCTGGTCAGGTTCAGCGATTCCAGGGTGGTCAGGCCAGCCAAAGGAGTCAGATTGCTGATCTGGTTGTTCGACAGATCCAAGAAGTTGAGGCCGGTCATCCCGGTCAGCGGAGTCAGGTCGGTGATGTGGTTGCTGGCCGCGTACAACATCTGAAGGTTGGTCAGCCCGGTCAGAGGAGTCAAATCACTGATACCAGTGTTGCTCATTCCCAGCAGGGCGAGGTTGGTCAATACGGCCAACTGGGTCGGATCGGCGATCTGGTTGCTGTTCAGCGTCAAGGCGGTCAGGGCAGTCAGTTTGGCCAGCGGCTTCAGGTCGGTGATCTGGTTGTTGATCAGGATCAGCTGGGCGAGGCTGTCGTCACGGGCCAGTGGTGTCAGGTCAACCACCTGGTTGTAGCTCAGGTCCAGGACTTGGAGCTGAGGCAGCCGTGCCAGCGGGCTCAGGTCCGCGATCTGGTTGTGGGTGGCGCGCAGAGTGTTCAAGGTGGTCAGTCCGTCCAGCGGGCTCAGGTCACTGATCTGGTTGTTGTCCAGTTGCAGGCTTGTCAGTTTGGTGAGCTTGGACAAGGGCGCCACGTCACTGATCTGATTCCCGGTCAGAACCAAGGATGTGAGGCTGGTACGGCTGGCCACCGGCGACAAGTCGGTGATCTGGCCATTGGTCACGCTCAGCTGGGTCAGTTCGGGGTCGCGCAGGTTTTGGAAACCGGTCAGGGAGGCGACACCCGTACACGACAAGGAGTACTGCGAGGTGCTGACACGGGCAAATGAATCGAGGTCGGTCTGGGTGAGGATATCGACCTGGTCGGGGTCCTGCGACGTACTGGCAGAGAAACGAATATTGAAAGACTGCATCTTTTCGGCGATGCAGTGGCGCAAGGCATCGTCGGGGATGACGTTGGCGGGTGCGGCGTGGGCCAGGGACGAGACGCCGACCCATCCGAGCATGACAAGGAAAATGATTGCGAAGACGACGGTACGGGAGGGTGCACGGGACATCGGTACCTCTTCTGGATTTTAGATCACACTGTCCGCACTACCGTACGCTTTCGTACGCCATGCCTAGCACCGAGCATGAATTGTGGGATTTCCTCTGTCCCTCTTGGTTCGTGTGAAGGGGAGAGGAGTGGGAAAGCCCGGTGGGGGGACGATCCGCGTGGTAGTGCTCGGACAGTGTGATAGTGACCATCTTAGTGGTCTGAATTGTTCACAGGTATGGGACTTGAGTCCCATTTTGTGCCCCTTGGTGCCCGGTGCGCCGCAGCCGGGACATGGTATTTCAGGAGACTCCCAGACGCGCGATCACACTGTCGTCACTGGTGCAGGCCTTGGTACGCTGCGGGTAACACGGGTCTTACTGTTGGCCGTATTCCTGGTTCCCTGAAGTTTCTGTGGGGGGCCTGGGGGGGGGGTGGTCCGATGGGGAGGACTTTTTCCTGCGACCAGTGACGATACAGTGTGACTTGTATCCAGGGTACTGCTATCTGTCGCGCGTGGGAATGGGATAAAAGTCCCGAAAATCGGCCTCATCCAGTCCCACTGCAAAGCGAGGGTGTGTTTCCGCGGAATCGGGAATCTGTTCTGAGCCCGCCTGCACCGATCGCTGGATGCGGGGTGAGCTGAAAATTCGATCACACTGCCGTCACTGCTGCAGGCACCTTCAGACGCTGTGGGTTTCACAGATCGTGACTGTTGGTGTTTGCCCTTGTTCCCCTGGATTCGTGTCAAGGGGCCTCCGGCGGTCCGATGGGGTTGGACTTTTCTCCTGCTGCTAGTAACTGGACAGTGTGACTGTTGTTCATGTTACTGGTATCGGTTACTCGGCGAAATGGGACTAAAGTCCCTGTGACTTGCCACTTCCTTAGCCTGAGTGTACCGATCGCTGGCATAGCGAGCGACGGACCAGCAGGGAGGACTGTGGGGGTGCGATGAGTCGGCGGGTGGCGTGAGGGCAGACTGGCGTAGCCAGTGCACGATCCCACTGCCCTCACCGGCGCGGGCCTTCAGACCCGGTGACTGGCATGGGGCCTGATGTCGGCTGTTCTCGCCATCCCTCATGGTTGGTGTGGATGCAGAGGTCTGGCAGAGGCCGGTGAGGGGACTCACCGCGTGAGGCGAGGGCAGTGTGATCGGTGTCCATGATAGTGGCCCGTGGTACGGACAGGAATGGGACCACAGTCGCGGGCTAACGAGTACGGCGTGTTCTGCGTACCGTCAAAACAATGACCCCTGCCAGACACAGGACCACGACGACCACGGCAATGACGACGATCATGGTTGTCGAGGCCTGTCCGGCTGGGCCGGTGACGCTGATCTGGACGGTTCCGGAGAAGAACTCGGTGACAGGGGAGCCGGTCGGGGATGGGGTGTCGGGGCCATCCGGCGTCATGGTCGAGGGATCGGGGAAATCTGACAGTACGGAGGAGGGGTAGGTGGGGGTTGGCGTACCTGAGTCGCCACCTGACACCCAGTACTCGGTCCAGGCGAGGGTGACCACGCCGGGAGAGGTGAAAGTCACCGTTCCGTCTGCTTGGTTGAGGGAAGCTGGTCCGGACTTGACACTCCACATGATCGGGGTGGGATCGTTGGTGGCCTGAACGACAGTGGGCAGCGGGACAGTGCCGGTGTGGGCCGTCTGTTCGATGGTCTGGTTGCGTACTCCAAAGAAAAACACACCCAATTGGACCAAATTGTTTTCGCTGTACGGCGCCAGTTCGAGCAAATTCTGCTCGAGCGCGTTCCAGTCCAGGGGAGACAAGTCAGTGATGTGGTTGTCATCCAACGACCATGTACACGCACCGCCTGCCGAACAGGCTCGGTTGAGTTGGGTGGCGATGGGAGTGATGTCTGTGATGCGATTCGTGCTCACGTTGACCCCGGTCAGATTTGGCAGACTGGCCAGCACAGACACATCACTGATGTGGTTGTTGGCCAGGTTCAACGAACCGAGATTCGGTAGTCCTTCCAGGGGTGTGATGTCGCTGATCAGGTTGTCGTCCAATGTCAGCGATGACAAAGTGGTGAGTTGGGCCAGCGGGTTCAGGTCCGCGACCTGGTTATGATCCACGCTCACAGAACTCAGTTGTGTGAGTCCGGCCAGGGGAGTCAAGTCGGCGATCTGGTTGTTGGACAGGTCCACGCTGTCGAGGGTGGTCAGTCCGGCCAGGGGAGTCAGGTCGGCGATCTGGTTGTTGGACAGGTCCACGCTGACGAGGGTGGTCAGTCCGGCCAGAGTTGTCAGGTCGGCGATCTGGTTGTCGACCAGTGACAGTGATGACAAGGTGGTGAGATTGGCCAGCGGGCGCAGGTCAGTGATGTGGGTGTGGTCTGAGTTCAGGTTTGTCAGTCTGGTGAGTCCGGCCAGCGGTGTCAGGTCTGCAATCGGAGTGTTGTTCAATTCCAGGATCGTCAGGTTTGTCAGTCCGGCCAGTGGGGTGAGGTCGGTGATCTGGTTGCTCTTGAAACCGAGTTCTTGCAGGTTGGTCAGCCGGGCGAGTGGGGTGAGGTCGGTGATCTGGTTGCCGTCCAATCCCAGGAGTTGCAGGTTGGTCAGTCCGGCCAGTGGTGTCAGGTCGCTGATCTGGTTATCGTTCAGGATCAGTGCAGTCATGCCGGTGAGTGCTACCAGTGGTGTCAGGTCGGTGATCTGGCCATCGGTCAACATCAGTGATGCCAGGGGGAGGTTACGCAGTCCTTGGATTCCGGTCAGCGACGAAACCCCTTGGCAGAGCATTGTCGCCGGTGTGGTGGTGGCAGTGACGAATGCGTCGAGGTCGGTTTGGGTGAGGATGTCGACGTGCCACGCATCTTGGGAGGTGCTGGCGGAGAATGGGACGCCGGCGTTTTGCATGTATTGTGCGATGCAGTGGCGTAGGCCATCGTCGGGGATGACGTTGGTAGGGCTGGCGTGGGCGAGGGCGGGAGAGCCGATCCATCCGAGTCCGAGCAGCAAGGAGCAGACAATGGCGGCAGTACGGGTGTAGGTGCGGCGCACGGAGTTCCTCCTCCAGATGTGTGATCACACTGTCCTCACTTCCGCAAGCTGTCGTACGCCTTGCTTGTCACCGGACGTGAAGTGTGGGTTCTCCTTGACCCTGATGGTTACTGTGATGGGTAAGGAGTGGGGAGCCCGGCTAGGTTGCGATCCACGTGAGGAAGTGAGTAGACAGTGTGATCGTTGTTCAGCATAGTGGAGTCGGATATGCACGGGAATGGGACTCGAGTCCCTGGTTCATCCACTCTCGTGGTCGTGCGAGCGACCACAGTACGTCCTTTGTCCCGTCAGGACAATGGCATCTGTCTCGATGATGGCACCGACGATCGCAATACGAACGATGGTGGTGTCCGAGTCGAGGGGATCTAAGTGCCGAAGTGGGATTCGGTCTGGCCCGGTGTGATGAGTCGCAGTCCGTCGAACCGGCGGAAATCTCGGTCGAATGTGGCCACGCTTGCTCCGATATGGCGGGCCACCGATGCGATATAGGCATCGACGACAAGATTTCCACGGGCTTGCCCTTGGTCTATTTCGGTCAGGAGGGGCTCGATTCCCGTACTCAAGCCTGGTATCGCACGATAGGTTGGTTGACTCACGATTTCCCGTACGAACGCAGACACATCGTTGATGGTGGAAGGTTCCCGGAAGACTCGTGCGTTGGTGGACACTCTTGCGAACCCGACCCAGACCAAGTCGGGGATGACGATGTCTTCTCCAGGAGTTCCTAACTTGTCTTCAAGCCAGGCCCTTGCTGGGTCATGCGACTCGGAGTCCTGCCGGTGTGCGTACACCAAGACATTGACGTCGACGACAATCATGATTCATCGTCGAGCAGGTCGAAGATTTCGGAGTTTGAGGAGATGTTGACTCCCGGCCGTACCCCTCCTCTTCCTGTCGTTGGCAGAGTTACCCGGCGATTGACCAACACAGCAGTGTCGGCCATATGGTGCTGGAGTGCATCGGAAATCAGTTGTCCCAGAGTCAGGTTGTCACGGGCTGCGGCTGCCTTGGCTGTGGACAACAGTCCCTTGTCAATAGTGATCGTCGTGCGCATGGTGTGCATGATGTTTATTTTAGAGCATCAGTCTCATCAGTGGACAGTGACCGGTGGATTCTCGCCGCTGGTCGCAACAGGCTTTGGCATACCGGGAAGCCGACCCATCGCACCTCCACAGTGCCGCTCGCGACGTCTGCAATCGGATTCGGGGCATGGGAAAACGGTACTTTAGATCTGTATATGTGATCACACTGTCCTCACTGCCGCAGACTGTCGTACACCGTGCCTGTTACCGGACGTGAATTGTGGGTTCTCCTCGTCCCTATTGGTTCGTGTGAAGGGAAGAGGAGTGGGATGTCCGGTCGGGGGGACGATCCGCGTGTGGTAGTGATGGACAGTGTGATCGTTGTCCATGATAGTGGCATCGGATATCCCCAGGCATGAGACCAGGGTCCCTATTTCGATCATCCAGCCGTCCTACAACCCTACAACCTTACAACCTTCCTACAACTCTCCTACAACCTTCCTACAACCATTAGTAGGTTGTAGGAAGGTTGTAGGGTTGTAGGATGAGGAGCATGTCAAGGTTGCAAGAGCAGGTTAACGAGGCCATGAGCCGAATACGCGCGGCTGGAACTGACCTGTTGGACGTGGAAGTCAAGAAGGCAGCAGGCGGCCCTCCGAAGTCACTGCCGGAGACTGTCTCGGCCTTCGCCAACACCGATGGTGGGCTGCTCATCCTTGGTATCGACGAAAAAGCGGGGTTCATCCCCGTCGGAGTGGATCCCAAACCGCTCGCTGTGGCCCTCGCCGGTGCCTGTCATGACGCCGTGGAACCATCGATCCGCGCCGAAATTGACATCGTTGACGTGGATGGTGTCACCGTAGCCGCTGCTTTTGTCCCGGCACTGTCGTCCGCACACCGGCCGTGCTATGTCCGTGCCCAGGGCATCGAACGGGGTTCGTACCTGCGCGGCCATGATGGGGATCGTCATCTGTCCACTTATGAAATCCATGCTCTGTTCGCTGAGCACGGTCAACCCAAGGACGACGTCGTCCCGGTGCCGGACGCGACAATGGGGGACTTCGATCCAACCTTGGTCACCAGGCTGGTGGAACGTCTGCGGCGCACGCGTGGTCCTGTGTTCGCCACCCAAGATGAAACAACGATTCTTCGCATGGTCGGCGCACTGACACCCAACCCAGACGCTGACCAGCCCACCTTGGCTGGCATGCTCTGTTTGGGTTTCTACCCCCAGCAATTCTTTCCACAACTTAACATCACTTTTGTCTCCTATCCCACCGTCGACGGTCGACCACTGGCCGATGGTACGCGTTTCCTGGACAACCAGGCCGTCGACGGTCCGATCCCACTCATGGTTGAGATCGCCGAACAAGTACTGATCCGCAACATGACCAGGCGCGCGGTGATAGACGGTGGAGGCAGAGAGGATGTGTTGGAGTATCCTCTCCCCGCCTTCCGCGAGTTGATCGTCAACGCGATCATGCACCGCGACTACTTCGCTCTCGCCCACGGTTCACAGATCAGAATCGAGCAGTACCCTGATCGACTCGACATCACCAGTCCTGGTGGGCTTTTCGGTGTCGTGAACGCCATCGTGCTCACCCACACACCGATCACTGCATCGCGCAATGCCACGTTGTGCCGTCTTTTGGAAGACATCGAAATGCCGAACAGTACGCGTACTGTCGCTGAGAACCGTGGGACCGGCCTGATCACCGTATCGAGCGAGTTGGAGCGTGCCGGAATGCCACCCGCCCAGATCACCAGCACCCTGACGCACTTCACTGTCGAAATGCGCCGCCAAGTCATCCGGACGACTGGCTCCAGGCGTGGCACCACCCCTAGCAAGGCGCGGGGGACTCTCACACGCCGGCAAGCTGAGGTTCTCGCGCTGCTCCAAACACGGCCCCGATCTTCGGTTGAGTTGGCAAGCCTGCTCAATGTCACCCGCCAGGCGGTCATCAAGCATCTCAACGCCCTCGAAGCAGCGGGCCGAGTAGCGCCAGTCGGGAGTCGCTACGCCAAGTCGGTCACCTGGAAAGCAGTCTGAACATTGTCATGCACCGGCACAACAGTACGGATGGGAGTGTGGGGCACAGCGTACCTCCTCAATAACGTGCATGATCACACTGCCCTCACCGCGACAACTCGTCGTACGCCGTCGCATACCGGATGTGATTTGTGGGGTTCCTCATTCCCTGGTGGTTGGTGTGAAGGGAGAGGAGTGGGATACCCGGTAGGGGGACGATCCGCAGTGGTAGTGAGTGGACAGTGTGATCGTTGTTCATCATACTGGCATCGGCCGTCCACAGGAATGGGACCTGAGTCCCTATCTTCCGCCCCCCAGGTGAAAAAGGACATACTTCAGTACGATCGGTACATGGAAACAGGACGAGTCGTTGTGAAACCTGGGTGACCACACTGTCCTCACTGCCGGGGGCTTGCGTGCGCCCTGCCTGACACCGGACCCGAATCGCAGGTTCACCTCATACCCCTTTGGTTCGTGTGAAGGGAGAGGTTGAGAAAGCCCGATGGGGGACGATCCGCCCAGAGTAGTGATGGACAGTGTGGTCGTCGTTCAGCATAGTGTCAGCGGATTCTCAGTGGAATGGGACAAGAGTCCCTACAGTGGCTGATCGCGGGGGGGCCTTCGGTGCTTGATAGATCGGTGTAATCAGCCCAGGGTACGGCGTGGGAGTACGGCGGCGATGCTGAAGGCGGCCGCGAGCATGACCACTGCGAGTGAGACCAGCGCCATGGGTACGGAGCTTCGGACATTTAGTGTTGTGCCACCGGTTTGGATGGCTGGATCAGTGGTGCCGAGAGTGATGCCACTGGCAACCGGCATGGTGTCCTGTGTGACAATTTCGGTAGTGCTCGCGTCGGCCTCGGTGCCGTTCGTAGTGGTCGGTGCAGTACCTGGAGTGGACGGCGAGTCGTTCGTAGTGGTCGGTGCAGCACCTGGAGTGGACGGCGAGTCGATCGTACCGGCAGATGTCTCACCCGACTGGGGTGGTGTGCCGGCTGGATCGGATGGCGTGTTGCCTGGATCGGGTGACGTGTCCGATGTGGCCCCTGGGGTGGAAGTGTCCTCTGGGGTGGATGTGTCCGCCGGAGGTGTGGATATGTCACTCGGCTGGGTGTCGATGGTGAGACGCACGGGCTGTGAGGAGTCGGAGATGTTGCCCGCCGCATCGGTTTCGGCTGCGGTCAGGCTGTGATCGCCGTCAGCGAGAGGACCGGTGTACGTGCAGGTCCAGGACAAGTCCTCGTAAATGGGTGTGTCGCACAGAATGGTGGTCGTCCCGATGCCGGTGGTTGTGTCGAAGGTGTAGTCCGAGACGATGACGTGATCCCCGGGTTCGTACCCACTGCCCGCGATGACCGGGCTGGACTGACTCGTCACAGTCTGGTCAGTCGGTATGGTGATCACCGGAGGTGGGGCGGTGATGGTGCGGATGGTGAACCGGATGGGTTGCGAAGAATCGGAGAAGTCGCCGGTCGCAGTGGTTTCGGCTGCGGTCAGGTTGTGGTCGCCGTCGGCGAGAGGGCCGGTGTACGTGCAGGTCCAGGACAAGTCCTCTTGGACCAGTGTGGTGCACAGGATGGTGTCAGTGCCGATGTTGGTGGTGGTGTCGAAGGTGTAGTCCGAGACGATGACGTGATCCCCGGGTTCGTACCCGCTGCCGTCGATGAGCGGTGTTGACTCGTTCGTCATGGTCTGGTCAATCGGAGTGGTGATCACCGGAGGCAGCAGGGTGACAGTGTGGATGGTCAGACGGACCGGTTCTGACAGGTCCGAAACGTTCCCGGCCGGGTCAGTCTGGGTGGCAGTGATGGTGTGGTCGCCCGTTGTCAGCGGGGTGTCGGGGGTGCACGTCCAGGACAGGTCGTCTTGGACGGTTGCCGTGCACACGGCGGGGATGGTGATCGGACTGGTTGGGGTGCCGGTGGATGGTGCGAGGGTCGTACTGTCTGCGCCATTGGAATCGTTCACCGCAATGGTTGCCCCCGGTTCTGTCCCCGTGCCGGTGAAGGTGGGTTTGGTCTGGCTGGTTCGTGTTCCATCCGTCGGCGAGGTGATCGCTGGAGCGGCTGGGATGTCGGTGTCGAGGTTGGTGGTGGCCCAGATGCTCGGTACGGGTGTGGGGCCGTAGTACGTCGCCAGTGTGATCTGCTGGGATGGGGTCCCGGCAGGCGTGGGGGCCGACCAATGGCCGGTGTCGTCGGAAATGGCCGATGTCAGGGCCTGTCCGGCTGCGTCGAGGATCGTCAGTTGCATGGAAGGTGCTGCCGTCCCTGTGATGTGGCTGGCGTTCGCACCGGTGAAGTCGGGGACGTTCGACCACGCCTGGCAGGACAAACTGGGGTTCATCGGCTGGGGTGTGTCGGTGACCGAGTAGGCTCCGATGACTGTCTGGTCCCATTGGGACCCATCCCCGTCGACGAACGAGTGCAGCGACACCGTCTGCCCCACGGCAGCGGAGATCGTGCCAGTGTACATTGCCTCATTATTATCGAGTGGTCCCGTCGAGCCGGCGGGTGTGACATCGGTGAGCGTCAATGGCACATCGGTCCACGTCACACCGTCATCGGTGGACATGGCCAGGGTGACCTGATCGGTGGTCAGGGGGTCTGAACCGAGTTGGGCCCCAACGTGCATGATGATCGGCTGCTCCTGGGAGCCGGCGTTGTTAGCGTCCAGCCAGGGCAGTTCGTACCAGACGTTGCGCAGGGGTTCCACGATCGTGTCGCTGGGGCTTGGAGATTGCCAGGTCCAACTGGTGGATGTGCTCGTTGACAAGGACCAGTACGCGGGATCGGCAGTTGTGGTCTGGTCGAGTCGATAGGTCTGGGGTCCGGGGTCGAGGTTTTGTACGTCGATCGTGTCCCCGGGAACCTGCGAAGAGAAGAGTTGTTCGTCGGTGTCTGACGAGGTGGCCGCGAGCCTGGTCAAGGTGGTGTTCATCGTGATTGGGGCGGTCTGATCGATCGTGACTGCTTGGCCGAGTCCGTCGATCAGGCCGGGCACCTGACCGGTGATGGTGTTGGCGGAGTGGACCAGCGGATCATTCGGGGACAAAGCTGTGGAATGGACCTGGGTCCCAACCGTTGCTAACAGATGCTGACCGGCTGATGTGAGCGTCGGCCCGAGAACCTCTCGCGACGGAGCATTCGGATCGTGCCCGAAACCGGGTTGCGCTGACACCCAGGCAAGAGAATCAGCACTGACATAGTAGGTCCTACTGGGGACCTGCTTCCAACGGCCTTCGCTCTGCTCAAAGAAAGTGGAGGGGTAGACCGGAACCACCGGGTCAACCCAGACATTATCGAACCAGGTATCGTTGGGACCCATCGCTCGTCGCTGGACGGTGATCGAGGCGATATTCGCGTCGGTGGCGTCCAAGGTGATCGGTTCTTGGCCGATGGGCAGTTTTTGGACGAGGAGATAGGCGTACGCGGGTCCTTCCCGGACAAGAACGTTGATGGTTCCTAGTGATTCGAGAGCTCGTAGCTGGTCACCAGTCTGGATCGTGGTGACGAACACTGGCACATCGAGATTAACCCCATCCAGTTCCGTCTGGGCGTCGCTGAGAAGCAATGACGGCTGGTCCGAGGCTATGATCAGAGCCACATAGCCAGCCTTACGGGCTGCTGTGGTCCACTGGGACAGGTCATCGGACGTGATGGCCACTGGTTGTTCGCTGGAAGAAACGACAGCCACCATCTGGTCTGACGGGGCTGCTGGCATCTCCAGGGAAGACACTTCCACCGGGGCCCAGTGATAGACGCCGACGGGCAGGGTGGTGATGGGTGCCAATGTCACCGGTGACTGTCCACAAGAGTCGAGTGCCGCCTCTACAGTCGGTCCACCTCTTCCACCTGCAACAACCAAAGACCATGTCTGGTCCGCGACAGGCGTGATGTACACATGGTTTCCGCCGAAGATGTCCTGGGAGCTTGGAAAGTAAACTCCTGCGCCATCGGGCACGGCTTGGGCCATAGCCCATAGGCTCAAACCATCACCCTGGAGGGGTCGATCAGTTTTAAGAGTGAATGGTTGTGCAGTCGTGCCGTTCAACGTCACACTGGTGTCAGAGTCGAGGGTGATCGTCGGCGACAAGAAGAACGTCTGGTCGACTCCGCCCAACGAGTTTATCGAGTGATCAGAAGCCGCCAAGGCGTAATGTCCGGACGGCATTGTGAACGTCTGGACCGGCTCCAACGTCCAGTTCGAGTCCAACGTCCCAAAAGTTGCTTCACCCGTGTCCACATTCATCAGGTAGATACTGTCTAAAGCGTTGTCCGGCTGGCCGTTCCGATCGTTGATGGTAACCGTGATCGTATAGGTTTGTGGCGAATTCTCCCAGCCCAGAGGGGTACGAAGAACAGTATCGCCACTGGTCGCGGTGATGTATCCGACCGGATAGCAGGACGCGAAGGCCGACGGATCGACCGTCACCTCCACCGATGCCGCTGCCCCGGCGGGAACTGTCACCGACCTGGCCGACAGGTCGATGCCAAGCGGGAGGATGTCCATCTGGTCGGGTTGAGCAGGGGGTGTTTGCTTGTCGGTTGATTGCTCGTCTGGCGTGGGCCGGTCAATCGCAGGCACTGCCGGAAGTGGCGCAGCCGGAGCTGTGGTGAGATCCGGTACGGGTAGGAGCCATGACGATGGCTCGGGAGTTTGTGCTGACGTGGCGATGTCAGATGGTGCGGGCCCGACATTCAGCGCCGATCCCACCGGTGTTGGTGCCGGTGGGGTGGCCGCGGGTGGTGAGGGTGGCTGGCTGGGTGTCGCGAAGCCGGTTAACACTGGTGGAGCCGGCGTTGATGGTGTCGCCGTGTCGGGTAGCTGTGGTGCCGCTGGAGTTGCCGGTGTTTGGACAGGGGGTGTGGGCGTCACGGTTCCGAGCGGGGGTGGTGGGTTGGCCGTGACGGGGGTTGCTGTCGCCTCGTTCGTGGGCTCAGTGTCCACAACAGTCGGCAGACCCTGGATGGGGATACACCCCAGGTCGGCGTTCAGGGCGAGCGTTACGTCAGTGTCACTTGCGTTGGTGTACGTCAGGGTCTTGGAAACGCTGGTGGGGTACGGCAACGCCTGGGCGCCGAAGTTGAGCTGAGTCGGGCTGGTTGTCAGGGTTTGGGTCAGGGCAGCGGGGATGTCCACGATGCCTGACCCTTCCACCCACACTCCTGGAGGAGGGGTCATCGGCTGGGCTGAGGCCATCAGCCGGGCCCGGATGTCCGTACGGTCCAATCCGGGGTCTGCCTGCTTGAGCAGGGCTGCTGCTCCGGCGACGAGCGGGGCAGCCATCGAGGTGCCGAGGTAGCCATCGGAAACATAGCCGTCGCCACCGGCCTGGGCGCCGACCAGCCCGGTCGCCAGAGGATTCCCCTGGCCATCCGTGCCCGCCGACGCGTGTGCGCCGGGCGCCACGATCTCGGGTTTGATGGCGCCGTCTCCTCGTCTTGGACCGGTGGAGGTGAACCATGCCAGAGAACCGTCATCCCGAATCGCCCCCACAGCCAGGGCCTCATCTGCCGTACTGGGGCTGGACACGCTTTGGGCATGCGGGTCGTTGCCGATCGCCGTCACGAACAAGCATCCGTACTCCTCGGAGAGCTGGTTGATCAACTGGCTCATCGGGGATGAGCCGTCATCGAGGATGGCGCTGTCACCCAGGCTCATGTTGATGATGTCGGCGCCTTGCTCCGCGGCCCATTGCATGCCGGCCATGATGGTCGAATCGGAACCCATGCCGTAAGCGTCGAGGACGCGGGCGTTGATCAGTTTGGCTCCGGGTGCGACTCCGGTGTAGTAGCCGTTCGAGGCGGCTCCCGTACCGGCGATTTCCGACGCGACAAAGGTACCATGGCCGTTTTCGTCGTCCGTGCTGCCGCTGCCGGTGAAGTCTTGCGCAGCGACGACCTGTCCGACCAGATCGGGGTGGTTGGCGTCGATGCCGGTGTCGATAACGGCCACTGTCACACCCGCGCCGGTGTAGCCCTGGTTGTGGGCTTGGTCGGCACCGATGAACGTCATCCAGGGCGGCGCGTCGGCCGAATCAGGGGTAGTCGATGTGCCGTCGGGCGGTGTCGGCGTTACCGTAGGCACTGGCAGGCCTGGGTGGGTCGTCGGATTGTCTGGGCTGGTCGTCGTGTCGTCTGGATTCGTCGTGATGCCGTCCGGGTTGGTTGTGGTGTCGTCTGGACTCGTTGTCGTCTCGTCCGGGCTGATTGTCGATACGTCTGGGCTGGTTGTCGATACGTCTGGGCTTGCCGGATCGGATGACGGGGTGACCTCATTGATCTGAACCTTCTGGTCCAGCCAGACCTTGGTTTGCGAGGACACCGGGCTGCCGGGCGTGGGGGCCACGGCCAGGCCATCTATCAAGGCCCAGGTTGGGGCTGGGTCCTGGTCCGCGGACGTGTTCGCTTGCGCGGCCTGGAAGGACAGGCCTTCAGGAGTGGTCCCTGCGGTCAGTCCCAGGGTGGTCAACTGACCAGCGGATGCGGCCGTGACCCCGTTAGGCTGAGTGATGATCACGGGCAGGTCAGAGTCGGCGGTCAGGTTGTAGGAAACCAGCTTGGTGACGTTGAACAACTCCCGGTCAAGTTGCTGGCCGACCATGGATGCCACATCCGACGGAACAACGTAAGTGTTTGAATTGGCGGTCGACATGGCGTACTGGGCGGTCGTTCCGTCGGGGCGCTCAGCCGGGGTGACGCCGGTGACCTTGCCGTTGCTGAGATGGACGATGTCGCCGGTGATCAGCCGGACTGTCGTGTCGTCGCCCAGGGCTGTTGCATCGTCTGGTGACAGGATCGGCACAGGCGTGTCGGCAACCGTCGAGACGCCTGAACCCGCGTGGCTGACGGTGCCCGGCTGATCGGCCAGAGCCGCTGGAATCAAGCCGCCCAAGCTGAGCGCGACTGTGGCAGATAAAACGACTATTCGGTACGCCTTCTGTGGCATCTTTCCCCCAACGAGTGAACATTGCTTGTGTCGCCTCAGTAGAGTTCACAGAAATCCCACATGACGACCAGGGGTCGGTACCAGATGAATGACTGCCTGCTGGCGTTGATCTCGTGCGTTTGAATCCACTCGTCACTCAGCCGAGCACCGCGCTCGTCTGAAGGACGTCTTCCTTCTCATTCGCCTCGTCGAGAAACTGCCCCATGCAGGAATAACCATGTGATATCCACCGCTGGCGAGAGACTATCACTACGAAATCCGGCATTGTCAAGGTGATTCCATTAAGTAATATTTATCACATTCCTAGCATTGACAGTACGGCAGGTGTTTCGTACTGTCAGATGCTCTTTCCAGCGGCGTGCAAAGACAGCTTCCCGGCGCAGATTGCCAGCGCAGATTCGCAGCGCAACTGACGACAAGTGAAAGCTCACGAAGTGGCTCTTAGACGGCGTCTGAGCACGGCCACCGTACTGAGGGCGACCGTGAGCATTCCCACCGCGAGTAAGACCAATCCCATGGACATCGAGTCGGAGGTTGTCCGTGTGGTGCCACCGGTGTGGATCATCGCTTTGATGGGGGCAGTGATCCTGAGATGGACCGGTCCGGACGGGTCGGAGATGTTACCGGCCTGGTCGGTTTGGGTGGCGGTGAGGGTGTGGACTGCGGCCACCAGCGGTGTGCTGGGAGCGCAGGTCCACGACAGGTCGTTCTGGACGGTTGCTGTGCACACGGTGATGGTGGTCGGGCCCGCGTTTTGGATGATGTCGAGCCACCCGGATGTGGAGGTTGACAGCTTGAGCGAGGAGTCTGGTTGGCCGCCGGACGTGCTGGGTTGGGTGCCGGTGGTGGTGTGCGGGGTGAGGGCGCCGCCCAGTCCGGTGATTGTCGTCTCGGGGGCACTGCCCGCCGTACTAGACCCATTGTCTGTCGTGCTGTCTCTTGTGAACGAATCGCTGACCGTGATGGTTGCGCCCGGTTCGGTCCCGGTGCCGGTGATCACGGGTGTGTCCTGGTTGGTCACCGTCCCGTCCACCGGTGATGTGATCACGGGGGCGGCGGGGCTGTCTGTGTCAAGGTCGGTGGTGGCCCAGACCTTCGGCTCGGGGGTGGGGCCAGGGTACGACACCAACGTGATCTGTTGTGATGGGGTCCCGGCTGGTGTGGGCATCGACCAGTGGCCGGTGTCGTCGGCGGTGACCTGGCCCAGGATCTGACCGTTCGCATCGATGATGGTCAGTTCCATGGTTGGTGTCGCTGTGCCGGCGATGTCGGTGGCGTTCGCCTGCGTGAAGGCGGCCTCGGTCCAGGCCGGGCAGACCCAACTGGTGGTCATCGGGCGCGGTGTGTCGGTGACTGTGTACGCACTGGTGACGCTCTGGTCCCATTGCGACCCGTCACCGTCGACATGCGAGCGCAGCGACACGGTTTGGCCGACGGCTGCGGGAATCGTGCCCGTGTAGAGCGTTTCGCCGCTGACCGCCCCGATCGAACCGTCAGGCGCGACCGCGGTCAGCGTCACCGGCACATCGGCCCATGTCGTACCGCCATCGGTGGACATCGACAAGATGACGTGGTTAGTGCTCACGGCGACTGCGCCTGGTTGTGTCCCGACGTGCAGGATGATCGGCTGCGACACCGAACCGGCGTTGTCGGCGTCCAGCCCCGGTAGTTCGTACCAGACTTGGCGCAGAGGTTCCGTACGCGTGTCGTCGCTGACTTCAGAGCGCCAGGTCCAACTGGTGGATACGCTCGTTGACAAGGACCAGTACGCGGGATCGGCGGTCGTGGTCTCGTCGAGTCGATAGGTCTGTAACCCGGGGTCGAGGTTTTCCGCGTCGATGATGTCATCGGGGTCCTGAGTGGAGAAGAGTACCTCGTCGGTGCCGCTGGGGGAGGCGGCGAGTTTGGTCAGGGTGACGTCCACAGTGTTGGGGTTGGCCAGATCTAGCGCGACCGGTTGGCCGAGTCCGTCGATCATGCCGGGCACCAGACTGACGATCTGGTTGTCGGAGCGGATCAGCGGAGATTCGGGAGACAGGGCGGCGGAATGGACCTGGGTCCCCACCGTGGCCGACACGTGCTGACCGGCAGACATCAGCGTTTGTCCAAGGACCTCCACCAGCGGGCTGCCTTGATCGTCTCCAGAACTAGGTTGAGTGGACACCGTGACAAACGAGTCCGCAGTGACATAGTAGGTCCGACTGGTGACCCCCTTCCAGAAGCCTTCGCGTTCCGCCAGGTACGGGGAGGGGTCGACCGGGACCTGCGGCATGACCATGACATCATCGCTCCAGGTGTCGTTGGGGCCCATTGCCCGGTGCTGGACGGTGATCGAGGCCGTATTCGCGTCGGTGGCATCCAGGGTGATCGGTTCTTGGCCGAGGGGCATTCCTTGGAGAAGGAGATAGCCGTACTCGGATCCCTCCCGGACAAGAACGTTGATGGTTCTTTGTGACCCGAGGGCGCGGAGCTGGTCGCCGGTCTGGGTGGTGGTGACGAACACCGGCAGATCGAAATCAACCCCGTCCAGCATCCACGCGGCGTCGCGGAGTATCTGCGATGGCTGGTCTGAGTCCACGATCAGGGCCGCATAGCCAGCCTGATGGGCCGCTGTGGCCCACTGGGGCAGGGCATCGGCGGTGATGGATGCTGGTTGTTCGTTGGATGACACGATTGCTGCCATCTGGTCTGACGTGGCGGCTGGCATGTCCAGGGATGGCACGTCCACCCCGGTCCAGTGGTACAGGCCGGCGGGCGCAGTGTTGACGGGCGCTAACGTCACCGCTGGCTGTCCACACGAGCCGAGTGCCGCCAGGACAGTCGGTCCGCTCTGGCCCCCTCCGACATCCACCGACCAGGTCTGGTCCGCGACCGGGGTGATGTACATGGTGTCTGCGCCGAAGCTGTCCTGGGGGCTTGGGAAGTAGGCTCCTGTGGTATCGGCGCTGTCCTGGGCCATCGTCCATAGGCCCAGGCCATCCCCCTGAAGAGGCCGATCAGTTTTAACAGTGAATGGTTGTGCGGTCGTGCCATCCAGCGTCACACTGGTGTCCGAGTCGATGGTGAGGGTTGGCGACAAGAAGACTGTTGTGTCGATGCCCCCCAGCGGGTTGACCGTCAGATCGTCGGCCGTCACGACATAACGACCGGACATGACCGTGAACGTCTGGACTGGGTCCGATGTCCCGTAGATCATGTCATCAGTGTCCAAAGCCATCAGGGCCACCATGTTCAGGCCGCTTGCCGGGTCACCGTTCCGATCGGTGAAGCTGGCTGTGACGGTGTAGGTCTGGGGCGAGTTCGCCCATCCCAGAGGGGTACGCAGAACGGTGTCCGCCGACATCGCGATGATGTAGCCGTCGGGATAGCTGGTCGGGAAGGCTGATGGATCGATCGTCACATCCACCGAAGCCGTCCCGTGGGCGGGAACCGTGACCGATCTGGCGGACAGGTCGATACCAGGCGGCAGGTCGGCCAGCGACCTTGAGAAAACATGAGCGGCTGGTGTGGCGGATGGGGGCGACACCCTCGCCGCATCCGCAGTTTGAGGGTCCGACGATGTCGGCAGACCAAGAATGGGTGTGGAGCTCAGGTCGGCATCCAGGGTGAAGGTCACGTCGGCGTCGCCGTCGTTGACGTAGGTCAGGGTTTTCGTGACGCTGGTGGGATAGGGCAGCGCCTGGGCGCCGAAGTTGAGCTGGGTGGGGCTGGTGGTGAGGGTTTGGGTCAGGGCGGCGGGAATGTCCACGATGCCTGACCCGTCCGCCCAGGCGCCCACGGCAGAGATCGGCAACCGGGCCGACGCCATCAACCGGGCCCGGATGTCGGTACGGTCCAGCCCGGGGTCGGCTTGCTTGAGCAGGGCTGCTGCTCCGGCGACGAGAGGTGCAGCCATCGACGTGCCGTACTCGGTGGAGTCGTAACCGTCGCTACCGGCTTGGGCGCCAACCAAGCCGACCACAGGGGGATCTCCATCACCGTCCGGTGACGCATGCCCGCCCGGGGCCAGGATCTCGGGCTTGACGGCACCGTCTCCGCGTCTCGGGCCGGCGGACGAGAACCACGCCGGGGATTCGTCATCCAGAACCGCGGCCACGGACAGGGCCTCGTCTGCCGTACTGGGACTATTGATGGATTGGGGAACACCGTCATTGCCGACTGCGTTCACGAACAGGCACCCGTACTGATCGGAGAGTTGGTTGATCAACTGGCTCAACGGGGATGTGCCGTCATCGTAGGTCCCGGAGTCACCCAGGCTCATGTTGATGATGTCCGCACCTTGCTCGGCGGCCCATTGCATGGCCGCCATGATGGTTGAATCGTCCCCGTTGCCATCGGCGTCGAGCCCGCGGGCGTTGATCAGTTTGGCGCCGGGGGCGACTCCGACGTAATACCCTGAAGAGGCTGCTCCGGTCCCGGCGATTTCTGAAGCGACAAACGTACCGTGACCGTTTTCATCGATGGGGCTGCCACTGCCGGTGAAGTCTTCCGCGGCGATGACCTGCCCGGCGAGGTCAGGATGGTTGTCGTCGATGCCGGTGTCGACGACCGCCACCCTCACCCCTTCTCCGGTGTAGCCCTGGTTGTGGGCCTGGTCGGCGCCGATCAGTGTCATCCAGGGTGGCGCGTCGTCGGCAGCAGGGGTCGCCGTCGCTGTTGCGGACGGTGTCTCAGTGGCTGAGGAGGCTGTCGGAGCGGGAGTGCTCGTGGTTGCCTGTGAAGGGGTCGGCGTGGCCGACGAGGATGTGGCGGCAGGTGTACCGGGTCGAGTCGTCGCGGGTTTGGTTGTTGTGGAACCAGTCGTGGGCGTTGCCGACGTTTTGCCTGATGGCGTACCCGCCGGTGCTGGGGTCGTGGACTTCCCGGCTCCTGGGCTCGTCGTGGATGGGCTGGCCGAGGGGGTGACGTCGGCGAGGTGAACCTTCTGGTCCAACCAGACCTTGGTCTGCGTCGATATCGCGCTGCCGGGGGCGGCACCGGTGGACAGGTCGTCCAGCAATGCCCACACCGCAGCGGGATCCTGGCTGACGGTGGTGTCCACCTGTGCGGCTTGGAAGGACAAACCTGCCTTTGTCGTGGCGGTCACACCCAGGGCGCTCAGTTGACCGGCAGACGGTGCCGGGCTACTGTCGGCCCCGGTGATGATCACGGGCAGGGGTGAGCCGGCGGTCAAGCCATAGGAGGCCAGCTTGGTGACGTTGAACAACTCGCGGTCGAGTTGCCGGCCGACCAGGGCGGCCACATCCGACGGAATCACATAGACATTCGAATTGTCGCTCGACGTGGAGTATGAGGTGGGGGTCTCGTCGCGGCGTTGAGCCGGTGTGACGCCGGTGACCTTGCCGGCACTGAGATGGACGACATCGCCGGTGATCAAGCTGACAGCGGTGTCGTCCGCCGCGAGCGTCGCTGAATCCGGGGACAGGATTGGCACTTGTTTGGCCCCCTGGACCGCTTGACCGACCGAGTCCGGGTAGATATCAGGGCCTGGCTGATCAGCTTGGGCCGATGGAACCAATCCCCCCAGACCCAGTGCGACGGTGATGAATAGAACAATTGCCCGGTACGCCTTCTGTGGCATCTCTCCCCCTCATGAATGAGTCCTCCTCGTGCCGCGTCCGTACGCTTCACGAAGTTGCCAAGGGCCGATACCAGACACACCATGACCTGTCGGTGTGGGACATCTTCACCTGTATCCAGTCGCTGCTCAGGCGAACGTCAGACTCGTCTGAGGGGTTGCCGCTTTCTGATGCACAGGGTTCGAAGTACCGTCTCAAGTAGGAATGATTATGTGGTATCCCCCTAGAGATGAGAGACTATCACAGCGAATTCTCAGGCTGTCAAGACATTGCTATAAATTACTATTTATCGCGTTGACTGATTCGTTGTGTGAGACGTATCTCGTACTGTCACTTGCCATTTTTGGTCTGCTCTGATATAGGTCAGAGTGCATATGAGCACAGCTCTCAAGGCTATCCGGCGTCAGCCTTCCGCGCCCACGGGGCGGAATAATATGACA
Organism: Propionibacteriaceae bacterium; assembly: GCA_009778725.1. Lineage (GTDB taxonomy): Bacteria > Actinomycetota > Actinomycetes > Propionibacteriales > Propionibacteriaceae > WQYJ01. The sequence goes on along the minus strand of WRFP01000014.1, from coordinate 2,473 downwards.
GCTTTCCCACCAGTAGGCAGAATAACCCACCGATTCGAACAGAGAACCAATGCTTCTATGCGTGATCTGAGGGGCGCCTGTGTGCCACGAACCGCAATGTCCTACCCGAGTGGTACTGTCCCAGGTGGCGGAGATGTGCCTGGGAAGAGCAGCCCAGCGCACTCTTGGCGACGACCGTGGAATCGTACGTGGGAAGGGATGGCATGACTGATAGCGTGGCGTACACTAGGATCGTCTTGGGGCGGCATGGTGGCAGTCTCCCGTTGACGTGCACCAAGCGACACCGTCCCGGCATTGGAACTCATGCAAAGGACATGAAATGAATCTATACGCGCCCATTATTGGGTTGCTTGTGCTAGCGGCAGGATTCATGGCTCTGGCGATCATTCTGAGCAAAATCGTCGGACCCCGGCGCAAAAACAAAGCCAAGTACGACCCGTATGAGTGTGGTGTCGAATCGACGCCGCAACCCGAAGAGGGTGGTCGCATCCCCGTGAAGTACTACATCACGGCCATGCTCTACATTGTGTTCGACATCGAAATCGTGTTCTTGTATCCGTGGGCGGTCTCCTATCAACAGATGGGGGTCTTCGCCCTTGTTGAAATGGTGCTGTTCATCGTCACGGTTTTCATCGCGTATATGTACGTGTTCCGCCGCGGCGGGCTGAACTGGGATTAGAGGAAAGAATGGGCATAGAAGACAAGGCTCCCGGGTTCCTGCTGACAACTGTCGAAGGTGTCTTCGGCTGGATGAGGCAGGCGTCCTTCTGGCCGGCGACCATGGGTTTGGCATGCTGTTCTATTGAGATGATGGCCTTCGGAGCCCCGCGCTTCGACTCTGGCCGGTGGGGGATGGAAGTCTTCCGCGCCTCGCCGCGCCAGGCCGACCTGATGATCGTGGCCGGACGCCTGTCCCAGAAGATGGCCCCGGTCGTACGCCAGATCTACGACCAGATGCCCGATCCCAAATGGGTGATCTCCATGGGGGCCTGCGCTTCCAGCGGCGGGGTGTTCAACAACTACGCCATCGTCCAGGGGTCCGACCATGTCATCCCGATCGACATCTTCCTGCCCGGTTGCCCTCCGCGCCCCGACCAGTTGATCGACGCCGTCTTCAAACTGAGGAAGAAAGAAGTCATGTGGCGCCCAGTCGGCAAGCACATTGCCGAACAGGAAGAGGCGACCGAGCAACGAATCCGAGAATCGCCGTCGACCTTGGAGATGAAGGGCTTGATGAGATGAGCGAAATAGTTCCTCCCACCCCGAACGAGGTCACAGAACTACCGCAACGTTCAGGACCTGTTGTCCAGACAGTACGCAAGGGGATGTGGGGGTCTGGTCCTGGCGACGTGTCCGGTTTCGGCGGTATCTCTCGTCCGGTGACACGCCATCAGCGAGCCTCCCGGCCGTACGGCGGATGGTTCGACGAAGTGGCTGACCGCCTGCAGTCGCTCCTGCCCGGCTTGCCCGACGAGGTCAACACCGAGCACGACGAACTGACCTTCTATATCCCCAAGCAGCGCCTGCTCGAGGTCGTCAGGGTGGCCCGCGACGACGCCCGGCTGCGCTTCGAGACCTGCCCGTCGGTGTCCGGGGTCCACTACCCCGACGAACCCGGTGCGGAACTGCATGTCGTGTATGCCCTGTTGTCGATGACGCACAACCGGCGTATCCGCTTGGAGGTGACGACTTCCGACGAGGACCCCGTGATCGATTCGGTGACCGGGGTCTATCCGCACGCCAATTGGCATGAGCGCGAAACCTGGGACATGTTCGGGATCATCTTCGACGGCCATCCGGGCCTGACCAGAATCCTGATGCCCGACGACTGGGACGGCCACCCGCAACGCAAGGATTATCCGTTGGGCGGGGTTCCGGTCGAATTCAAGGGCGCCCAGGTGCCACCGCCAGACGAGAGGAGGTCCTACTGATGGATGAACACAGCAACCTTGCCACGATCCCAGCCGGGACCGGAACGACCGTGACCGAGACGTCGAAGCCGTCCGAGTACTTCATCCAAGGCGGGGATTTCGACGACGTGGTGGCCGCCCAACAGGCCCGCGTGGACGAGACGGTGGTCATCAACATGGGCCCCCAGCACCCCTCCACCCACGGCGTGTTGAGACTGGAAGTCGAGTTGGACGGCGAGACCGTCACCTCGATCCGCCCGGCCATCGGCTTCCTGCACTCCGGCATCGAGAAGTCGATGGAGTTCAGGACCTGGGCCCAGGGATCCACCTACATCACCCGCATGGACTACGTCGCGCCGATCTTCAACGAGGTCGTCTACGCCTTGGCGGTGGAAAAACTGCTGGGCATCGAGGCTCCCGAGCGGGCCAATATCCTGCGCGTCCTGGTCCAGGAGCTGGGCCGGATGTCGTCCCACCTGGTCGCCATCGGCACCGGCGGGATGGAGATCGGAGCCCTGACCGTGATGACCATCGGCTTCCGCGAGAGGGAGATGATCCTCGAC
>WRFP01000013.1 GCA_009778725.1 Propionibacteriaceae bacterium | reverse complement strand
TACGCCGGCCCCGGTCGGTGAACAAGTCATCGAACAACTCGTCAGGGAACAACCGGTCGCCCTCGCGGAACAAGATACTGTACAACGAGTCAGCACCGATCCGATCCCCGACCAGCACCGCCGACGACAAGAACATATCAGCCTGAACAGGCGTTCTTCCCAGCGTCACAGAACTCTCACCATCAACATACAATAATTATAGCGCACACAATATTCGATGTCAACGAAAAACACCAGCCACCTAGGAGCCTGAGTACTTCTGCACGACCGCCTCAACCTCACTCATTTCTGGGTGGTGACCGACCACTTCCCCTGATGAGAAATAGTGATTGACCCATGTTCATCTGTGCGCACCACCTCCATCGAATCATTAACCAGTTCCTTGACCGTCTTCTGGGCCGGATGACCGTAGGTATTGTCTTTTCCCACACTGACCAAGGCGATCCGGGCCTGGGTGGCCTCCAAGAAATCTGGATCCTGGCGAGCCGACCCGTGGTGGGGAACCTTGAGGATGTCGACTCTCAGGGCCTCCTTGTTGGACAGCGCCGCCTGTTGCCCCGCCACTTCCACGTCTCCGGTGACCAGCACGCTCATGGCAGGCAGATCGACTCTGACGATCAGTGACTCGTCGTTTTGAGCCGATGATTCTTCACCGTCCGCCGTCACACCGTCTGACTGCCAGGCGGACACCACGCTGACACGCGCCGCCCCGATCCCAGTGACCGATCCTGTGCGTCCGACCGACACCGGGATGCCCATGGACTGGGCCATTCCCAGAACTGCCGATCCGTCACCGCCAGACAAGGGAACCAGCAACGACCCCACGGCGAACGACCCGACGACCTCACGAAATGCCCCGGCATGGTCGGCGTGGAAGTGAGTCAGGACGAGGAGGGGAATCTGGCGGACACCCAGTTGATTCAGGCAATTGACCACCGAGGACCCGGTCGGGCCCACATCCAGAACAATGGCTTGATGATCCGCTGTTTGAACGGCCATGGCGTCGCCTTGTCCGACATCGCAGGCGGCCACCCCCCACGACTGTCCTGGCCACCCAGGCTGAAAAGGAGCAACCAACATGGCTGCAACGACGACGCACACAACAACCACAACGCATAGACCGAGGGGGGTCGTTGGCCAGGGGTGGGAAGCACCAGGCAAGCTGGCGAGTTGATGACCGACGATCAGGATGGGCTCGGCACACCATCCGGCCACATACCCTGCCCACGAAGCGATGGTTGGACTGACCGGAGAAATCAGGGCAGCAACGAGTCCGATGACCGTGGCTGGGCCGACCCACGGCCCGGCAGCGGCATTGGCTGCCAGACCCGACACGCTCACAGCCCCTGACAGAGCGCAGATGACAGGCTGAGTTGCCACCTGGGCTGCCAAGGGTATAGCCATCGTCTCCGCCACCCACTCGGGAAGCCAGCGGGCCAGCGTCATCGTCCACCGTCTGCCCCACACGATGATGCCCAAACAGGCGAGCACCGACAAGATGAATCCAATTGAGCGACTCATCCAGGGATCGATCCAGCACAGGCCCATGACCGCCACGCATATTCCCGAGATCCCCGAACCAGGCCCCGATCCTCGTCCCACGGCGACCAGCGATACGATTCCCATGGCTGCTGCCCTGAGAACACTGGGCTCTGAATGGCACAGGACGACGAAGAACCCCACACCCACCACGGACACCAGCGTCAACCACTTGCCCCGTACACCGCACAGCCGCGCGACCACTGACAGAAACGACAACAATATGGCCAAGTTGGCTCCGGACACCGCTGTCAAGTGAGTCAAGCCAGTCGTCCGGAAGTCAGCGGTGAGATTCTGGGGCATCGCCGAGGTGTCCCCGACCACCAGCCCCGGCACCAAGGCAGCCTGCTCAGCAGGGCTGTGTCTCATGGCACTGCTCAACCCCGTCCTCATGGATTCGATGAGGCGTTGCCAGGTGGGTGGGCCACGGACAAGACGGGAGTCGCCCACGGGTGATAAGGCTGCCGCCGTCCCATCCCCCATCTCGGCTGGACTGAGGCGAACGGTCACAGTAACCACAGAGCCCGCCGGATACGCCAACCACTGGCCGGCGTACTTACTCGAGACAAGGACAACAACTGGTAGTTGCATCGAGAACGTCCCGTCGCCGAAGGTCCCTTTCTGGCAGGTCGCGTTGACAACGGCCATCCCCCATGTTGGTGACAGGCGCGATGTCTGAACCACCACTTCCACCTCGGCAATGGACCTGTTGTCCGCCGCTTGAGCAAGCGGTCCCCGCTCCAGGCTCGCCACTCTCACTCCCGCGACCAGTCCGCACGAACCCACCATCACGGCGACCATGAAAACAATGGCAATGGGTGGGTTCGACCACCTTCGAAGTCTGCGCATCCACATCATAATCAAGGCAGCCACACCACTCAGTCCGCAGGCTGTTGCCACGGCCCATATCCCCCAGTCCCACCCTGTGACCAGCCACATCCCCACCCACACCGACACAGCGGGGGCGACCAGTCTCAGATCGGGTCTGGACGGTTGAGAGTCGCGTGCCGCGCCATCTGGCTCCCCTGCCGTCTTGGCCTGGACACCCTCGGTCTTGTCCCCGGGCCAACCCTTGAAGGATTCACACTGAGACAACCGACGTTCCACGGACTGACGGCGCCGGAAGGTATCCATGACGCCACGTCGCTCATCTGAGTTCATGTCGTCTCTCACACACTCACGTACGGCTGAAGCTGGGCGAAAGTCTTGGGTCCGATCCCATCGACCTCTTGCAACTGACTCACCGAGGTGAACTGCCCATTCTTGGTGCGCCACGCCACGATGGCGTTGGCTGTTACTGGGCCGACTCCCGGTAAGGTGTCCAGTTGCTCCACCGTGGCGTGGTTGAGGTTGACAGTCGACGCCGCCGATGCCGGCGCACCGACACTGGCTTCGGATTCCCCGCCCGCTCCCTGCCGGACCTGGCCCAGCGGCTCGGTCACAGTGCCGATGACCACCTGGCAGCCATCCACGAGTATGGCAGCCAGATTGAGGTCTTGAGGATCGGCATCCAGGGCAAACCCTCCGGCAGCCTCGATCGCATCGATAACCCGCGCTCCTTGGGACACGCTGACCACACCCGGATTCGCCACCGCTCCGAGCACATGAACCAGCCAGGGTGGAGATACGGTCGCACTCGGTGTTGCCACCGGCTGCGACCAGCTGGGGGTGGCCACCGGCTCCGAAACCGACACGCTGCGAGCTCGCATCACCGTCCACGTGGCGAGGATCACGGCCACCAGGGCCAGGGCTGACAACACTTTCACATGGTCAGCCGAGAACCGGCGAATCCTGACGTACAACGCCTCAGGCTGCGGCCTGGCGCCGGTGGTTGGACTGGCATCGTCGACGACCTGGTCACCGGACGCATCCAGGATCGCACCAGTGGTGTTGCGAGGGGAATCTGGTGACGCCAAAGCTGGGAAGAGCCGACCCAGGCGATCCAGATAACCCTCAGTAGCCTCGTCTTTCGGTTTCACACCACGACCATGGTGCCGCTGACACCTGGCTTGTCACAGGCAGTGGAACCTGTGGATAATTCTGACCAACTCGTTCTGCCTGTGGACACAAAACCCCTGCGCCGAAGCCGTTGTCGCCATCGCCTCCACGAGGTCCGAACACGGGACGCCAGCAGGTCAGTACGGCCAGTGCCCTGTCACGCCGCAGGCACAATGGACACCATCTTGGGAGCCCGTACGATCACCTTGGACACCGGTCTGCCGGCGAGAGACCGTTGCACATTCTCATCAGCCAGAGCCAGCCGCTCGGCCTGCGCGTCGCCGATATCTGCGGGCACGTCGATCTTCGCCCGCACCTTGCCTTGAACCTGGACCGCCATGGTGACGACCTGAGCCGCAGCCAAATCAGGATCCACCTCAGGCCACGAGGTTTCAGCAACAGACGGGTCGTGTCCCAACAGCTGCCACATTTCCTCAGCCACATAGGGGGCAAAGAGGGACAGTGCGACAGCCGTGAATTCAGCCGCTTCGCGGACAGCCGGATCGGCTCGCCCAGGACCGGAATCGATGGCTTTACGCGTCGCGTTGACCAATTCCATCAACCGGGCGACACAGACGTTGAAACGCCGGATGTCAAGCAGTTCTGTGATGTCGTTCAGAATTCGATGAGTGATGCGTCGCAGGTCGATGTCACCGGTCGCGGGATCGGCTCCAATCGGACTGTCCACGTCTTTGGCGACCCGCCACGCTCGCTGGAGGAATCTGAGAGTCGCCGAGGGCGAGACATCCGCCCAGTCGATGTCATCTTCAGGGGGCCCTGCGAACACCACAGTGGTACGGATCGCATCCACGCCGTACTGATCGATCTGAGCGCCGAGGTCGACTCCGTTCCCGAGTGATTTCGACATCGCTTTGCCCCGGTTGATGACCTGCCCCTGGTTCATCAGACGGGTGAACGGCTCGGTGAAATCAATCAGGTGGAGGTCGTACAGAACCTTGGTGAAGAAGCGGGAGTACAACAGATGCAAGATGGCGTGCTCCACCCCCCCGACGTACTGGTCGACAGGCATCCACCTGGCCACATCGTCGTGCTCGAACGCCTTGGTGGCATCGCCGGGAGAGCAGTACCGGAAGAAGTACCACGAAGAGTCGACAAAAGTGTCCATCGTGTCCGCGTCCCTGGTCGCCGGCCCGCCACAGCGAGGACAGGTTGTGTTGACCCATTCCTCCGCGCTGGCAAGGGGAGATATTCCTTTGGGAGCCAGGGCAGCACCACGCAGGTCCGGCAATTCAACCGGCAGTTGGTCGGCGGGCACCGGCACTTCGCCGTCCACCGGGCAGTGGACGATCGGGATGGGGCAGCCCCAGAACCTCTGTCGGGACAGCAGCCAGTCGCGAAGGCGGTACGTGACGGCAGACCGACCCGTTCCGTCCCGCTCCAACTTCTCACAGATGGCGGCAATCCCGGATTTTTTGTCCCGCAGTCCATTCAGTTCTCCAGAGTTGACGTAGGTCCCGTCCCCAGCCGTCGCGACACCAGACTGGACCGGATCGGTCTCACCGGTGTCGATGACCATCCGGACCTGCAGCCCGTGGACCCTGGCGAAGTCCAGGTCGCGCTGGTCATGGGCAGGCACAGCCATGATGGCGCCGGTGCCGTACTCGCTCAACACGTAATCGGCGGTCCAGATCGGGATCCTCTCCCTGGTCAGGGGATTGATCGCGTACCGCCCCAGGAAGACGCCGGTCTTCTCCCGCTCGGTCGACTGGCGTTCGATCTCGGTGGCCTGTTTCGTCCGCTCGAGGTACGCCTCAAAGTCAGTCAGGCATTCCGGGGTGACGAGGTCAGCCGCGAGGGCGGACTCCGGCGCAACGACCATGAACATTGCCCCATATAAAGTGTCTGGCCTGGTGGTGAAGACCGTCATGGGAGCAGACCGGCCCTCGATGGGGAAGTCCACATATGCCCCCTGGGAACGACCGATCCAGTTGCGCTGCATGGCCAGCACCCGGTCGGGCCACTTGCCTTCCAACTGGGCCATATCGTCCAACAACCGTTCGGCGTACTCGGTGATTTTGAAGTACCATTGTGTGAGTTGACGCTTCGTCACCACCGAATGGCATCGCTCGCACAGTCCTTGGACGACCTGCTCATTGGCCAAAACCGTCATGCAGGAGGGGCACCAGTTGACGTAACTGGCCTTGCGATAGGCCAGTCCCTGCTCGTAGAACTTCAAGAACAGCCACTGGGTCCATCGATAATACTCAGCGTCAGAGGTGTGCAGGCGTCTGGACCAGTCGACCGACAGCCCATAGCGCCTGAACGACCTGGCCTGTGTTTCGATATTGGCGTACGTCCATTCTGCCGGGTGGGTGCCATGAGCAATGGCGGCATTCTCCGCTGGTAAGCCGAAGGAGTCCCAGCCGAGGGGATGCAGGACATCGTAGCCACGCAGTTTCCAGTATCGGGCCACGACGTCGCCCATGACGAAAGCCTCAGCGTGGCCCATGTGGAGATCCCCTGAGGGGTAAGGAAACATGTCGAGGACATACCGGCGTTGCTTGGTGCCGTCGTCGAGGGGACGGAAAGTCGCATGGTCGGCCCAATAAGCCTGCCATTTCTCCTGAGCCTTGCGCGCGTCGTATTCGGCGGGAGCGGTTGGTTCGCTCACGTCCTCTCCTTCCATCACCACCGGCAGTTGTCACGATCTCCCGCCGGGTTGCACGCCCTGGTGACCATTGCGGCGCACGACCCCATCGGCCGACGACCTGCGTACCCTGCGGGAGATTCTACTGCCCCACACAGAACGGGGGTGGTCGTGACCGCCAGGCACGGCCTGAGGACCGGACCCACCGGTCGATGCCCACCCCGCTCATCCCGCAAATTTCCACACACACCTTCATCGTTTCAACTCCGCCCAGGCCGACGGAGGAACACCGCAGCCAGCGATCTGGCTCAACATGCGAACCAACGGATACTCGCTGTCGGCTTGCTTGGCTTCCTCTAAACAGACATTCATCAACACCCCTTCACCAGCAATCCAGGCGAACATGCCCGTGACAGCCAAGACCACAGTCCGCACGCCCCGTGGTGTGCGGCTGACGACCTCTTTCCAGAAAGGGAGATACTGGCGAGCTTTGGGTGCCGACAGCACCTTCCACACCTCATTACGCGCCACGTCCAACGACATGGCCACCGCGGCAGTCAGGTAATCCCGGTCCGACAACGCTGTGCCATCGTGCCACGAACCCATCAGATCCACGACAGCCAGACCCGCCTGAACCGGATCATCCTCCTTCACCTGGTCGAGCGCGTCAACCAAAGCGCGAAGCATGTCGTCCTCGCGCTGTCCGGTCGGAGCAGCAATCGACGCAGCCAGGTCTGATCGGCTCGCCGCAACCGGCCCATAGGCCACGTGACGTGACACGCGACTGTCCCCCCGCAGCAGCCTGCCAGGCCCACCGACATCGTCATCGATCATCCACCACCGGTCATGCTCCACGACAACAGCGCCGATCACTTGTGGGCCCAACCGGGCTTGTAATGCCCGGACAGCCTGCCCAGCCGTGACACGGTCGGAGTACCCAGCGAGAAAGACCTGGAGCTGGGGCAAGGGACTGCCCTGCCAGTCATGGGTCACAGTCCGCACGAACCTGTCGTACTCCTCTGGCCTGTCGCTCAAAGCAATGTCACAGCGCGCAGTCAGGTACACAGACTTTCGTGTGACGACGACCACGACGAGCGACTCGCTGGGATGACAACCAAGTAAACACGGTATGGCCTCAACAAACTCTTCGGGCGAAGAGATCGTCGGAACGGATCCACGGTTACTGATTCTCATGCCGGGACCATGGGATCGAAGCACCGAGTATTGAGAACTCACACCCAAACTGTGGATAACTTCTGATCAGCATTTCTGGCTGTGGACAGCCCGCAAATCCACGGGCTCGGGAAACCATCAACGCCTGATATGTGCCTCCTGCCTGCCTTGGCGCGAAAAATCCCGTATCCTGGTTGGTGATGTCACCTGCGCCCAACGATCCCGCTCCCCGGCGGTCCTTCCCAGGACACCAGACAAGTTCTTCTGGTCCGCCTCGTCGTGCATTCACGCCGGAAGAAACCCAGCCCATCCTATCCGGCTACACCTATCAGCCCCGCGAGCCCGGCCAGACGAGCCAGCCTCCCCCTCTCAGCCAGACGGCTTCCGAGCCTCTGGCTCCGCTCACCCCGCCCGCAGACTCCATGGAGAACTACAAGCCGAAAAAACGCCTCGGGTGGGTGATCGCGCTGGTCATCATCCTGGTCGTGGGTATCTCGGCGGGCATCTTCATCAGCATGCATCAACCCCCTGCGGCACCATCCCAGTCAGCAACCGCCCGTCCCACCTCCTACCCCACCCCGAGTCGTACGGGAGGCCAGGCCTTCGCCGACCCCACCGTGACCGGCTACTGGAAGATCACCAGTACGCAATGGAGTTCGACCGGGGTACGTTTGAACGTCGAGATCACCGTCGACACCGGCCTGTTGCGCTATTCCTTCTACGCGTACGCCAACAGTGACTCCACCCGGCTGGACCCGGTGACGACATCGGCCAGTGATCTGCTGCCCGGATTCGCCGGTCCAGGAGACACGGTCACGGGCACCCTCACCTTCGAATTGACCCGGCAACCGATGACACTTGTCCTGGTCAGCACCAGTCAACCGCAACTGTCTGCCCTGGCTGTTGAAGGGTGAGCAAGACTTGCGGTACCGTTACCTACGGGACCGTAAGTTGCGGTGACAGGAGGCCTCAGGCACTCATGGATTACACGTCTTTCTACCAACCGGGAGTACCAGCTGAGGTCGATCCGCCGACCGAATCCCTGGTCGAGATGTACGAAACAGCGGTCGAACAGTCCAAGAACCGCGTGGCCATGAATTTCTTCGGCCGGACAACGACTTATGAGGAACTGGGAGACCAGGTCTCCCGGGTCGCTGAGGGACTGCACCGGCTCGGGGTCAGCCCTGGAGACAGAGTAGCCATCATCTTGCCCAACTGCCCCCAGCACGTGGTCGCCTTCTACGCCATCCTCCGGCTCGGAGCCATCGTCGTCGAGCACAATCCCTTGTACACTGCCCGCGAACTGCGCCACATGTTCGAAGACCACGCCGCCCGGATCGTCATCGCCTGGGATTCCGCTGTCGAGAAACTACGCGAACAACCCCATGACATCCAGTTCGACCACATCATCTCGGTCAATCTGCTCCACGAACTACCCTGGACCAAGAGGCTTGCCCTGAAACTCCCCTTGCCCCAGGCACGGGCCGCGCGCAAGAAGCTGACGACCAAGGTCAAGCGCACCCAGACCTGGGAAGAACTGCTCAACCACCATCCCCTGAAGAAAACCTATCCGAAGCCACGCGTCACCGATGTCGCCATGATCCAGTACACCTCCGGGACCACGGGGCTGCCCAAGGGAGCCATCCTCACCCACCTCAACCTCCACATCAACGCCCTGCAAGGTGCGGCCTGGATGCCCCAGGTCGTCACGGGCAAAGAAGTGTTTTACGCAATCCTCCCCTTTTTCCATGCTTTCGGTACGACAATGTTCCTGGTTTTCGGACTGCTGAAACAGGCCCGCATCCACATCTTCCCGACCTTCGACCTCGCCCTGGTCCTCGCTGCCGCGAAAAAAGACCCACCCACCGTTGTGTGCGCCGTACCTCCCATCTTCGAGGCGATCGCTCTGGGAGCCAAGAAACGACACGTGTCCCTCAAATCTGCGAAAATATCCTTCTCCGGGGCTATGAGCCTTCCGACGAGCATCATCGACCTGTGGGAGTCCATTGCAGGTGGGCCGCTGGTCGAAGGGTACGGGATGACGGAATGTTCCCCCGTCGCCCTCGGAAACCCCTTCTTCACCACCCGGCGCGCTGGTTCGGTCGGAATCCCCTTCCCCTCGACACAAATTAAGGTCGTGGACCCCGACAACCCGGCCATCGAGGTCAACCAAGGTGAGCGCGGGGAGTTGCTCGTCCGCGGCCCACAGGTTTTCCAGGGCTACTGGAACAATCCCGAAGAGACCGAGAAAACGCTCTTGCCCGATGGCTGGATCGCCAGCGGTGACATCGTCACCCAGGACGCCGACGGTTTCACCACCATCGTCGACCGCAAGAAGGAGTTGATCATTACCTCCGGCTTCAACGTCGCCCCCACCGAAGTCGAACTCGTCCTCAAGTCCTACCCCGCCATCGCCGACGCTGCCGTCGTCGGGCTGCCCAACCGTCATTCAGGCGAGGAAGTCGTCGCAGCAATCCAGCCTCAACCCGGGCACACCATCAACGACGACGATATTCGTACCTTCTGCCGCGACCGTCTCGCGGCCTACAAGGTTCCCCGCAAGCTTTTCGTCGTCGACACTCTGCCCAAGTCGCTCTTGGGAAAGGTCTTGCGCGCCCAAGTACGCCAAGACTTGCTCACCCGGAAGTAGCCCGGATACACCGATTCAGGGCAGCCACACGGCTGCGCCGACACGAGACAGCCGCACCGTCAGTGCGTCTCATCACAGTTGCAAATCGATCGCATAGATGTGGTTGGCGCCCAGCCCGATTGCCAGCACTGATCCGGAAGTCTGGGAACTGGGCACTTGGTAGATCAGTGCGCCTTGCGTGGGTTGGCCGGGCACCAGGTTGGGGAACCACAGCGGATTGTCAGTGCCATCGGGCAATGTGTAGAACATTTCCGCTGAAATGTCGGTGAAGTATTGACTGCCATTCTTGGTCAGCAGACACAGGTCATCATCAACGTCAGTGAACAAGTCATCGTCATGCACGGTGACCGATATCGGCACCACCACAAAAACCATGCCATTATCCGGAGTGTAGAAACCGCCTACCTTATTAAGAATCTGGGCTGGTGCTGTCACCGTGTAGTCCACCACCTTGGTAGAACCGGCAGTTATGGTGATGGGGGCCCCGATCTCGCCGGTGTCAGTGGGAGTCAGGCCTGTTCCCGAGGTGGTCGTTGGCCCAGAGGTTGGTGACGAGGGATGGGTGCCGGTGTTGGTCGGCTTGGGTGTGTACGTCGGGATCGGCGGCCGGGTCGTCGATGAGGCCGTCGGCGACGTGGGTGTGGAATGAGGCCGTGACATGACCCAGATCACTCCCCCGGCGATCAGGGCCGCAACCACCACGCCAATGACGATGCCGATGATCGGACCGGCTCCCTTACGTTTGGGCGGTTGAGGGGGCGCCGCCTGCCCCCAGCCAGGTTGCCCATAGCCGGGTTGGGGAGCATAGGGCTGTTGGCCATACCCGTACGGCTGCTGCTCACCGGCGGCATAGGGTGGGGCCCCGTACTGCTGGTTATTTCCGGTGTTTCCGGGGACACCCGGGTACGACTGACCGGCAGGCGGATACTGCGCTGGCCCCGGCGCATACGGCTGACCACCCGTGTCGTAGGTCTGCCCCCCAGGGTACGGCTGACCACCGGTGTCAAACGACTGCCCACTCCCCGGATACGGCTGACCACCAGTGTCATAGGTCTGCCCCCCAGGGTACGGCTGACCACCGGTGTCCAACGACTGACCACCCCCCGCATACGGCTGACCACCAGTGTCATAGGTCTGCCCCCCAGGGTACGGCTGACCACCGGTGTTATAGGTCTGCCCCCCAGAGTACGGCTGACCACCCGTGCCCAACGACTGACCACCCCCCGGATACGGCTGACCACCGGTGTTAAAACTGGGTTCAGTCCCCTGGTTGAACTGGCCATCCGGCGACGAGGACTGGCTCGCCCCCAGGATCTGCGGGTCTGGCCCCGTCCATGGTTGATTCTGCTGTGATGCCTGAAAGGTCGTTCCCGCTCCGGGATACCCCTGCTCAGAATCAGCGTTCGGTACTCCTGCAGCAGGAGTGGGCTGTCCTGAGTCCCCCACCTGTCCTGTGCCTGGCTGCTCGGCTCCAGGTTGCCCAGGATACTGATACCCCAAACCTGGCTGCTCTGCCAGGGGGACTTGTTCAGACTGATTGGTCTGGCCCAGACTGGCGGCTTGGTCCGGATTTGCGGCAGGTTCCGGAATTGCGGCAGGTTCCGGAATTGCGGCAGATACCGGACTTACGGCAGGAACCGGACTTACGACAGGTTCCGGACTTACAGCAGGAACCGGACTTACAGCAGGTTCCAGACCTGCGGCAGGAACCGGACTTACAGCAGGTTCCGGACTTACGACAGGTTCCGGACTTACGACAGGTTCCGGACTTACGACAGGTTCCGGACTTACGACAGGTTCCGGACTTACAGTAGGAACCGGACTTACGGCAGGAACCGGATTAACGGAAGAAACCGACGGACTGACCGCCCACGGACTTGAATACCCCTGCTGACCAGCGGGGAATCCCTGAGCCGCAGTGGGGTACCCCTGGATCCCAGCCCCCGGTTGCGCCCCGGGCATGGCTGGAGCGTCCGGCACGAAGCCGGGCTGTCCCACCCCAGGCTGATCTGGCTGTCCCGCGGGTACAGGTGGCACCACAGCGGACGGCCCACTCGGCCCGCTCCATGGTGACGGCGGACCGGAGGGCGCAGGGAAATCGGCGGGCACACCACCTGGTTGTGGCGTGGCCCCTGCCGTACCATTCGATGCAGCCCCAGAAGCATCGTAGGGTGTTGGCCCTTGAGGTTGTCCCGGATCTGGTACGGGCCCAGAATTCTGATTCGTGTTATCCGCCATGAGTCATCCTTGTTCGGCCTGAATCTCCCCGATGACCCACCCAGCCGGCAGGACTGTGCAGCTACGATGACTCGGCAGTCGCTCCGATGCCAGGCTTGTGGCCCATCGAACGCAACCCGATGAGTCACCGTCCCCATATAGAAAAGCGCAGGAGGCGTGAATCGGCGGATTCAGATTATGTCCTGGCCACAATGGTAGCGCGTCGCGCCAGACATAGTCGCATGAACAGTGGTGGCAGCGACCCGTTGCGAGTCGCGAAGAAGAGCCCGCACGCTTTCCTCCGGCGTGACAAGTGCTTCTTTCAAGTACGGCCAATGCCTCATCCAAGGAAGTGACGCATACCTGATCACGTGTCACCACCCAGGTTCAGTCCGGCTAACCGGGCCGGCCGACGGGTTGGGGGGGAGAGCCCGTCGGCCGACCCTCATGATCCGAAGGGCCTTACTTCTCAGAGTGGGGTTCTGAGTTGCCCTTTCGCGTACGACCTGGAGACCGTAGGCCCCTCCAATGATGGATCTCTCACGGGAGTCGATGGAGAAAATCTATCAGCCACAATCGATTGAGTCAATCGTTTTTGGAAAACACCGAGACCGTGGGGTACACACGGTAAACTCTCCTGAAACCGCATTCGCAGTACGAGGGAGTATGATGCCCACTCGCATCAACCAACGCCCAACCCAGCGTCAGATTGCCGCTCAGGTCGGGGTCAGCGTGACAACAGTGTCACGTATCCTGAACCCCGACGAGAGCCATCCAGAACGCTGGGCGTCCCCGGAGACGGTGACGGCGATCCAGCAGGCAGCAGCCCAGTTGGGCTATCGTCACAATGCGCTCGCAGTGTCTCTTCGTACCTCTCGATCGCAAACTGTCGGAGTTTTACTGCCTGTGGTGGGTGATTTCGTCACAGCTTCGATCTACTCGGGAATCGACGACGTGGCGCGCGAGCACAACATGACGGCCCTGACCGCGTCAACGCTCGATGAGCCGGTCCTGCGCGCGGAACGCACGTTCTCCCTGCTCGATCACCTGGTCGACGGCGTCATCTTCGCCGACGCCCACCTCGATGAGGACTTCCTCGACTCCCTTGCCTCCCAGTGTGTGCCTTTCACCCTCGTACACCGCCGCCATCCCGATCACGTCTGTGTCACGGCCGACGATGTGGCTGCCGGCCGATTGGCTGCCCAGCACCTCATCGGTCTGGGACGGCAGCGTATGGCAGTCATTTCGGGACCCCGGTTCATGTCCACCGGGGTCGACCGATCACAAGGTTTCATTGACGCGGTTGCCGAGGCCGGATTGCCCGCCCCCACGGTTTTCGATTCCGACCTGAACGTCCAGGCCGGAAGCGACGCCATGCGGGCCATGCTCGCCTCACCGCCTTACCCCGACGCCATCTTCGCGGTCCACGACGCAGCCGCTCTGGGCGTGATGAGTGTCTTGCGCCATGTGGGCCTGAGCGTCCCCGACGACGTGGCTGTCGTCGGTTTCTACGACACCCCGATGTCCTCAGCCATGGAACTGACCTCCATCAGTGTGGATTTAAATGCCATGGGCCGCCGAGCCCTGGAACTGCTCCTGGCCCGCCTGTCCGACCAACAGATCGAATCCGAAGTCTGCCCCGTCACCTTGACCGTACGTCGCTCCACAGACCCGAGTCTGCCCAGCGAAGCACACGACTCCACCGCTCAACCGGTCACAAGTACAGTCCGGCGTGCTCCTCGTCCAGACGTGTCGTCGCCACAGCGTGCAAATCGCGCTCTCTGAGCAGGATAAAGACCTCGGCCTTCAACTCCACCTCGGCGACTTCTTCCGGGTTGAACAAGACGCGGTCCCCCACTTTCACCGATCGCACATTGGGCCCGACAGCAACCACACTTGCCCATGCCAATCGGTGCCCCATCTTCACCGTGGCCGGAATCAGGATGCCTCCCCCAGATTTTCGCTCCCCCTCAGTTTCCGACGAGACAAGGATCCGGTCGTGCAGCATATGGATGGGCAGGGGCTCTCCGGTGGCCTTCTTCGTCACTGTGCCCCGTCACTTCTTCTTGGCGAGTACGATCACGGCCACAAGCACCACGGTTGTGGCCCCAGCAATGGCAACAGAGGGGACCTTCCAGCCGGCTTCATCTTTGAAGATTCTCGTGACTTGGCCGTACGTTTTCCGGACACGCCTGATGCCGTCTTCCAGCAACTGGTTCGCCTGCTTCTTGGTTTCCTCCACAGTACGGTGGACAACAACGCGGGGATGCACCTGCGTGATCAACTCGGAAATATTGTCAGCCAACCGCTGCCGGACTAGTGCCAAGTCACGCTCAATGTCGTCGGGCGTTCGCTCATCTGCCATCAGGTCTCCTTCACAGCCGCCAGCACAAGCTTACCGCGTCAGATGACCCCCTGGCTGAGAACTGGTGAGCCGCCGGGTAGGATCGTACCATGGTTGAACTGACAAAAGACGACGCAGCCCCCGACTTCCGCTTACAGGATTCTTCGGGCGCCTGGGTGTCCATGAAGGATTACGCCGGCCGAAAACTGATCCTCTATTTTTACCCGGCTGCTCTGACCCCCGGCTGCACCGTTGAAGCCATCGACTTCACCCAATCGGCCCCCGCCTTCAACCAGGCCGGCTACGCCATCGTGGGCGTCTCCCCAGACAAACCAGAAAAGCTGGAACGTTTCATCACTAAACACAACTTGTCGATCACACTCTTGTCCGACCCAGACCGAACCACCCTCAACGCCTACGGCGCCTGGGGCGAACGCTCCCTGTGGGGCAAGGTAGTCACCGGCGTCATCCGTTCCACCTTCGTCATCGACGTCACTCCCCAAGGAACCGGCACCATCCTCGAAGCCCAGTACGGCGTACGAGCCACCGGCCACGTCAACCGCCTCCGTACAACCCTGGGCGTGTAGTTTTCCCGCCCAGCAAACCGCCAGTACGCCTACGTGCGCGGTGAAAGTCTGGCCCCCTGTCACCCCACTCACCACCAACTTCTCTCAACACCAATCTTTTCGGGTTTTAGTGTTATTTTCCATATTGACTAGGTATTTTGACCTGTCGTGTAGTGAGGAGGTGGGTCTCGATCCGTCATGGTGACTGTCCCCGATGGTGTGGTATCAGTGGCCGGGTGTGGTCAACACGACCCGCAGTTCGCCGACGTGGATGGCCGGATTGCTGGTTGACGACGTGGTGGTGGTGAAGCTCCCAGATTGTCCATCGTTGGTGGACCACGCCACACTCCAGGAAACAGTCGCGCTGACGGTGTACCGGGACGTGGTGTCTCCGAGGGTATTGGTGGTCAGGTAGGTGTGTTCGCATCCAGTCGGGGAGTGATGCGACAGCGGATCATTGGGATCCCAAGGCCGCGGAGTCCCAGGTGTTTTACAGGTGACCAAACCGTTGGCGTCTCCAGGGTCAAAGCTGACCTGCGAAGGGGTGACGGTTGCGGTAACAGTAAGACTGTCTTGGGACGCAGTGATGGTGTGGGTCCCCCATTGCAGCGGATCCGTGGCATCCACCCACAACCACATGGGAGCACCAACCCACCACGACAATCCCCAGTCTTCATAACCGGGATAGGTGTAAGCACTGACTCCGACAGTCGGTGGATGCAGGTCGAGTGAGGAGACAGCACTACGAACAAGAGTGACAGGATCAACACCGGGCTTGGCAGGAGTGGAGGGGCCGGTGTCAGCCCAGACGTACGCCTGCTTGAGCACACCAGCTACAGATACCTCGCACCGATACATGGTTCCTTGTGGTTCACCCGAAGCATTCAGATGGCCTTTCCACAACGGGCTGTTGGCTGACCAAGCGACAACCTCGCAGTACGTGTTGTACGTTGAACTCCACCACAAGTTTCCCTGCCAACACGCAACTTCTGTCCCATCCGAACGATGACAACCCGGGGATTGTCCCCGATCAGAGGTGTCGCCAGAGTTGGAACCTTCTGTGTTTGTCGTGTCGGGCACGGTCTGTTGACAGGTTACAGAAACTGTCACCCCGCTCGTATCGTAACTTGCACTGGGCAACGTGGCCTGTACCGAGCAACCGTCTGCGACGCTAACCGCACTGGTCACAGATAGGAATAATCCAATGAGAGCTAAGGAAAGGGCCAGTAGAATTCCCTTCAGCATGTGCCCTCCTCGGACGTGTCTTCCAAGACCAAGTAGTCGCCGGTGGTCATGTGGAGGACGAGGTAGAGCGCTGGTTTTCGGTCTGCTCCTCGAACTCCTACTCGGTTACCTGCGTCATCGGCTAGGTACGAGTCAGTGATGATGTAGCACCCGTGGACATGGTAGCGATCCCCTTGGTCGTCGGTGCTTCCAGGAGTGACGTAGTCAGGGATGAACTGTGGGGCGCCCACGAGGTGGTGCCCAGCTTGTGCCCACTGCATCCATGTTGACACGGCATTGTTGGCCGAAGGGTCGCTTGCGACAGTACGGATAGCGGCCCAGTCGGAGCCTTGGGGGTCTTGTCCGATGGATGCCCAGACTTGAAGGTAGTTCTGAACCGCATCGATGGCGGCTTGTTGCTCGTCGGTCCACTGAGGTGTGGGGGTGGCCGTGGTCACTGACTCACTGGTGGCGACTGGTGTGGGGGTGGCCGGGGATGAAGGGCTGCATCCTGTCATGAGACAGCCCAAAGCGAGGACAGTGAGGGCGCGGGTCAGCTTGTTCATCGGTGACTCCTAACCGGTAGGGACGCGTTCTGCTATCTATTCCACACCATGGTCAACCCCGTTGGAGAAGTTATCCACATGGTTGAGGTTTCTCAGTCACGAGGAAGGTGCACTCGACCGAGACCCAGACCAGCAACGTGGTGAAAATCAACATGAGTGGCCTTTAATAGCGTCTTCCAGGTCAACCCGATCCACACTTCTGCGCTGCCTCATCAGGGTGCACTGGACTCATACGGTACCGCTCGCGACGCAAGCGCCCCTGTGCAGGAACACTGGCTCGTCGGTCGGCACTCAACTTCACGTCCAGTCTGCCCTCAAGGCAACCGTCGACCCATCGCACCCCCACAGTGTCGCTCGCGACGCCAGCAATCGGTGCATCCGGGTTCAAGGTGCGTACCACCCTCAGGCATCGAGGACGATACAATACGCAATGGTTCACAAGGTGGGCGAACTGGGTGCTCTGCCTGTCTCGTCCCAGGACACATGACAGCTGTCCGCAATCCGGACCCTGGGCGGTCGAATCAAGTATCGATATGATGTGCTCTGGAAAGGTTACATATGGATGCGATCCTGCGGCACATCACCCCAAGCGCTGTGCTCACCCTGGCTGATCAGGTTGGCTATCAACCAGGCCAGATCGCCAGCCTGACGCTGGTCCAAAACCAAGCAGTCAGTTTCACTCTGTTCGCTTTCGACGAAGGCGAGGAGATCAGCACCCACGAAGCCGGCGGCGACGCCCTGGTGACGGTTCTCGAGGGGGTTGGCCGCGTCACCCTTGACGGCGTACCACATGAGTTGCGAGCCGGCCAGTCGATCGTGATGCCAGCCCACTCACCGCATGCTGTCTACGCCACCAGACAGTTCAAGATGTCGCTACTGGTGGTGTTGCCGACAGTTTGACCCTGACACCGTGTCAGTCAACGGATTTGACGCCATGAGCGACAACCCGGTCGCTATCGGTGTCTCCTGCTCAACGATTCTGAGCGTACGGAAGCTGTGTCACCACGACCTGTCAACCCAACTGAAACCCATCAATATTCCTTCAACGGTTTCCGGTTTCACAGCCCGGACCAACACCCCAGAGCCGCCCAACGGTGATACTGCGCGACGATAAGTGTGACATCGAACAATCCGCAGGGCTCCTGCGACCGAACAAGGCGTGCGAGTACCGGAGAAGAGACTTGAACTCTCACCCCACAAGGGACAGGAACCTAAATCCTGCGTGTCTACCAATTCCACCACTCCGGCTAGCGGAACCAGTGTATCAAGCAGGTCGCAGGACAACGTCACCTCGGCAGAACGTGGCATGCAGTCCCTCGACAGTAAGATTCCACCGGGGTCATCACCCAGACCGAAAACCCGGCTGTTCCATCAGATGTTCAACACACCCACTGACGCAAGTCACCATTTCACCGGCTTGACAAGCACCAGCCACCCCCACCACATCACAGGCGCAGGCCTAGCCACAACTGCCTCATGTCATCCTCCGAGAGCCGAAAACGGCTACACTGGTCCATGCCCCTATAGCTCAGCGGCAGAGCTGCGGACTTTTAATCCGTAGGTCGCGGGTTCGAATCCCGCTGGGGGCACAAGCGATTGAGGTGAGAGGAATGAAAGCTCGCTTTTGTTCCCGAACCGATTGAGTCTTAATGACAGCGGGTTCGAATAAAAACTTGCAAGGAGTACCGTGTGCCATCTCAGGCGAACACCCCCCAGCAAGACACACAAATTTGGCTTTATTCCTCATTCGCCGCCTTCGCAGCCCCATCAGTGCGTGCTCGGCGAGGCCAGCACAAAGCGAAATGGAACGACGCATAGCCAACAAACCCCTGTTTGACAATAGAGGACATTCACCGCCCTAGGCCGGAAGTCGCAGAATTTGTCGTTCACTTCATGAAGGGGGCAGCACCGGCCGTTCCAGTAAGGCACGGACATCGTCTCCGATGTATGTCGGGTACTGTTGAGGTCCAGCCATAGCAAGATCGGCCATGGTGTGCGATCCCGACAAGACGAACAGAGAGTCCCACCCGGCGTTGTTCGCTCCTTCGATGTCTGTGTCAAGACGATCCCCAACGAACAGTGCACTCGTGCCGCCCAATCGAAACAAAGTCTCATCAAGCAATGGTCGTGCTGGCTTCCCGCCCATGATCGGCGTCAGCCCAGGCAGTGCTTCGCCCATCGCCTTCAGGATGCCTCCCATGCCGATGGCGAGCCCCTCGGAGGAAGGACGATTGAGGTCCGCATTGCAGGCATACCAGGCCGCCCCGGCCTGCACTGCAAAACACCCTTCGTTCAAATCCTCCCACCGTAGCCCCGGATGATACCCCACACAAATCGCCTCGGTTTTATTCGACCGGGCACTCACTGCCACCAGGCCGACCGATGTGATCTCAGCGGCCAGAGCCTGCGTTCCAAGAACAAGAACTTCGGCCCGAGCGGGCAGATGTTCAGCCATGACCCGCGCGGTTGCCTGGGCCGAGGTCACGACATCAGCCGGTGTGCACGCAATTCCCAACCTATTCAGATGTTCAGCCACCGCATCCGGCCCACGCTGGGCATTGTTGGTTACGAAAGCAACACGCACCCTGAGACGGCGCAACTCAGCGATAGTTTCCGGAGCATAGGGTACGGCATCAGCCCCCCGATAAACGACACCGTCGAGATCGAACCCGACGAGGTCGTAATCATCAACCAAGACTGTCATTCGTTGGCCTCGACCCGGGTCATGCCACCATCCTGAACGACATCAGAATCATCAGTCTCATCGGGCACAATCGCTGACTCGCTCTCTGCGACAGGTTCATCAGGCACAATCGCTGATTCACCCACTGCAACATCTTCATCAGGCATATCAATGACCACATCCTCCTCGGCCCGTACGCTTGGCTCAACACCATCCGCACCGCCCTGAGCGAAGTCTTCATCAACATCTTCGGAGTCGTCACCATCCGCATCCAATTCACCACCCTGGTCCTCGACATCGTCGTAATCATCCACAAGGTCATCTAGTTCGTCACCGTCCTCGACATCGTCACCATCCTCATCCAAATCGCCACCTTGGTCATCGATGTCGTCATCATCCTCAACAAGGTCATCGAGCTCGTCACCATCCTCGGCAAAGTCACCATCAACGTCTTCGAAGTCGCCACCATCCACTTCCAGGTCGCGATCACTGTCATCAACGTCGTCATCCTCGCATTCCTCGTCAATGAACTCGCTCTCATCCAGGTCGAAGACAAACCCGTCCAACTCGTCGAGACGGTCCAAAGCAGCTGTGGCACCCTCAGGATCAAGGCTGGCAGCCTGCGCGAAGCCCCGGCGAGCATTCTCCATGTCTCCCGCCTGTGCCAGCAGGTCCGAAAAGGCATACAGTAACCTGCTCTTGGCAACCCGGGGATGACGCCCGGTCGGATACTCGATTTCGCGGCGAAGCAGCCTCATCCCTTCCTCGCGCTGACCCATGTCAGCCCGCACTCCGGCCGTCACAATCAACAGTTCAAGACGCATTGCCGGGTCCGTGATTTCCGGCATCCCCTGACCGGCCAACTCCAACGCCTCCCGGTACTTGCCCAAAGCCCGCAAACAATCCACCATCACAGGTACGCTGTCCGACGACCCGGTCATTCTGCGCAAAGTACGATACTGTGACAAGGCCTCCTCGTACAAACCCGCCGCATACGCTGTTTCCGCAGCCGCCTCCCGCACGATCGGCAACCGCGCAGCTCGCCGCCGCGCCGCCTCCGCATGAAGATAGGCCGCCTGAGGATCGGAGTCAATCAGTTGTCCCGCCATCATCAGATAGGCACCCACGACCTCAGCCATGTCAGCCGACAACCCTTTCAGTTCTGCCCGCATACCCCTCGGCATCTTGGCATCTTCAGACAGTACGGGCACTGGCGGCTCGTCATCGCGCCGCTCCAGCCACGGCCGCGGGGCACGCCTGTCTTCATCATGCCAACTCGACGCGTCACCCCCCCGGTCATCACGGCGGAATCGATCTCGTTCACCCCCCCGCGGTCCGCCCTTCCAAGCTTGACCTCGATAGTCCCGATCCCGACCCCACCGATCAGACCGACCACCACTGTCCTGATTCCGATCCCACCTTTCGGACCGACCACCATTGTCACGGTTCCGATCCGACCGATCAGACCGACCACCACTGTCACGGTTCCGATCCCACCGATCAGACCGACCACCACTGTCACGGTTCCGATCCCACCGATCAGACCCACCACCACTGTCACGGTTCCGATCCCACCGATCAGACCGACCACCACTGTCACGGTTCCGATCTCCTTGACCAAACCGACCACCACCAACAGAATCCCGACGCGGCTCTCCCGACCGGACGCCGGAGCCATGAGCGCCACCCTCCCCCGTCTGACTTCCATCTTCGCGACCCCTGGCCCACCGATCAGACGCACCAGTAGCAGAGTCCCGGCCCGGCTGTCCCGACTGGAAACCAGAGCCATGAGATGTGCCACCCTCAGTCCGATCTCCATGATCGCCCACCTGATCCCACCGACCAGACCGACCACCACCAACAGAATCCCGACGCTGTCCCCCCGAAGAGAAACCCGAACCACGAGACCTGCCGTCCCCTCTTCCACGTCCATGGTCCCGGTTCTGGTCCCACCGATCAGACCCACCATCGGAATTCCGACGAGACTCCCCAGACCTGTAACCTTGGCCACCTACCCTGTCATCCCCCGCCTGATACCCAGAGTCACGGTCCCGGCCCCACTGCTCAGACCGACCACCACCAACCGATCCACCACGCGAACCACTCGACCGATACCCCTCACCTCGAGGTCTGCCATCCCCCACTTGATGCCCACGATCACGATCCCGGCTCCACCGATCAGACCCACCATCTCGAGTACCTTCCCGACGAGACGCCCCAGACCGGTAACCCTGGCCACCTGCCCTATCATCCTCCGCCTGATACCCAGAGTCACGGTCCCGGCCCCACTGCTCAGACCGACCACCACCAACCGATCCACCACGCGAACCACCCGACCGATACCCCTGGCTTCGAGGTCTGTCATTTCCCCCTTGATGTCCACGATCACGATTGTGTTCCCACTGACCAGACCGACCACCACCGGCGTAAGCCCCACGGGATCCAACCGACCGATCACCCTGGCCACGAGGCCTATCATCCCCCGTCTGGTGTCCATGGTCGCGATCTCGGGCCCACCGGCCGGATCCACCACTCACAGCGGGGTCCCCACGTGATTCTCCTGACCGATATCCCTGTCCACGAGCCCTATCATTCCCCTCTTGATGCCCACGATCCCGGCCCCACCGATCTGACCGACCATCTCCAACGCCGTCTCGACCCGAATCCCCTGACCGATAACCCTGGCTGCGAGCCTTTTCTTTGCCTGTTTGCCGACCCCGGTCTCGATCCCGGTCCCACTGGTCAGACCGACCACCAGTGAACTCCCGACTCGGTCCCCCCGCCCTATTGCCCGAGTCATGATCACTACCTCCGGTACGGTCGGTCCGGCTCGTCGACGCGTCTGTCGGGTACCCACCATGCCGATCCCCGTGTGACTGGTTCGTCACCCAACCGGAACGATGATCGCTGTGACTGCTCCTTCCAAACCCGTCACTCTGCCCAGAGGAAGTACCGAACCGTTGTGTACCCTGGTCGCCAAAGGAGCGATCCATGTGACGGAATTGACCCCGGGGCCCACCATGTCGATCATCGGAAAAACGATTGGGACGGTCATGACCCCGAAATCTGTCAGCGCCATGATCACGACGATTCGCAGTACTCCGATCCTCATTGAACGGATGTTCACGACCACCAGCGCGGTCTCCTCCAGGCCGAGTCCCCCGGTACGTTCTCTCATCCCGCCTGGATCTGTCTCCAGTGTGGGAAGGCCGACTGTATGAAAATCGGCGATCCGTGTCGAAGCCTTGCCTGTGGGGCGATGATGTCCCCTCTCCCCTCAACTCTCGTTGACCTGGAGCATAGGTCCTGTGCCCCTGGTCCGCATCCCTGTCTGTCTTGTCTGGCTGACCGACTCCTCGATGTCCTCCTGAGCCGAAATACCTTTTGTCTGGACCATTACGTCCGCCACCATCATTCCAAGGAGAGGAGCCTGGGCGCCCAGAATCAACACCATCCCGGTCATGATTCCTCGCAGTCGTACCATATCCGCCGCCTCGACGGTGATCCTGACCGGTCCTGGGCGTTCTGCGCTCATCGCCTCGGCCCTCACGATTAAATGTCCCTCGGTTGTCGCCACCCCGGGACCACGGACGACTCCCCCCGCGTGACTGATCCCAATTCGCCCGCGGTCTATCATTGCTATTGTGCTGGGGGCGATCCCCCTCGGCCCTGACATCTCGGCGAGTTGATTCCGAGTTGTCCCAGCCAGTGTTTCTGGTGTCTCGCCGGGGGTTCTTTCCCGCGGACCCATCTGTGCGAGAAGCATCGCGACCACGCGGCTGGTCCACGGATCCCTGCTTGTCTCGGCCGGCGTCACGAGACGGACGATCGACCCCCCCACGGGGCGAGACGGAAGACCTCACCGAATGCGAGCCTTCAGCATCACGTCTAGGCGTACGCTTTCCTCCGTTTTCCTGATCCGACATGCACTCATCCTTCCATCCGGTCTCGTACACCGATCACGCTCACAGCACCCGCGCACAAAGAACTTCATCATACCCTACATAACAACAGAACCCCCAAGGCAAGCCTCGAGGGTTCTGTAATAATGTCCGGCGACGTCCTACTCTCCCACACAGTCTCCCGTGCAGTACCATCGGCGCTGAAAGGCTTAACTTCCGGGTTCGGAATGGAGCCGGGTGTTTCCCTTTCGCCATGATCACCGAAACTCTATTGAGATATATCGGATTTTCCCGACCATATCTCGGGAACAACACAGTGGACGCGATCATCTTTGTAAGAACAAGCCCTCGGCCTATTAGTATCGGTCAGCTTCATGCATTACTACACTTCCACGTCCGACCTATCAACCC
>WRFP01000012.1 GCA_009778725.1 Propionibacteriaceae bacterium | reverse complement strand
GGACGCTCCCGTGGACCCGCTGGATGTACAACTGTCCTTCGACGACACCGATGACGACGCGGACTCAGCCATGTCCCTCGGCAAACAGGTGCTGGCCTTACGAGCCTGGGCCGAACAACAGCGTAAAGATGGCCTGACCGGCGATCGCGACGACGCCCCGACTCATTCTCCGCGGGCCTGGTCGCAGATATCCATCCCCGGCAACGAATGTGTCGGTCCAACCTGTCCCTACGCCCCGGAATGCTTCGTCCAGGCCGTCCGCGCCCAAGCCGCCACCTCCCAACTGGTCGTCACAAATCATGCCTTGGTGGCCATCGAAGCCACCCACGGCTGGGCCGGACTCGACCCGGATGTCCTCGTCCTCGACGAAGCCCACGGCCTGGCCGACCGGGTCACAGCCTCCCAGACCGACGAGTTGAGCCCCCGCCTGGTCGACCGGGCAGTCCGCATGGCCGCCGGACTCCTCACCGACGACAGTACGAACGAACTGCGCACCGCCGCAGAAGACTTCGCCGACTGGCTGGACTCCAAACCACCCGGACGGATCCGGGCCTTAGAAGACCTGGACGCCGTGGCCGGACTCAGGACGGCAATGCGCCACGGGTTGTCCGCCATCGGCCGGGATACCTCCGATCCCCGCAAGGAACAAGTCGCCAACGCTATCAAACAGATCTTCGACGTCACCGACCGTGTGGCCGGAACCAACGAGGCGGATGTCCGGTGGGTCTCCGACCGCGCGCAATTCGGCAAACAGATCGTCGTCGCCCCCCTGCGCGTGGACCAGGCGATCCGCGCCAGTGTTCTCAGCCACCAAACGTCGATCCTCACCTCCGCCACGCTGACCCTTGGCGACTCTTTCGGTCCCATCGCGGCCACAGTGGGATTGACAGGAGACATCGACCCCGAGGACACCAACTCGCAAGGCACTTACTCGCCAGGTGGCCACCCTGGAAACACCGACCCGAGCGACGCGGACTCGGAAACAACTACCTCCCGCGATGCCGACGCGGAAACCACCGTCTCCCGCGACTCCGACTCCGATAGTACTCACACCCGTGATACCGACCTGGACGGCGCCAACCCACAGGACTCTGACCAGGGGGGCAAGGGTACCGGAGGCACCCTGTCACGGGGCGCGAACTCGGGTAACACTAATTCGCAAGGCACAGATCTGGACTACACCGCCACCGATGTCGGCTCGCCCTTCGACTACCGTTCACAAGGAATCTGCTATGTCGCGTCACACCTGCCTCCACCAGGCCGCGACGGGACCAGCGACGAGACATTGCAGGAGATCGCCGACCTGGTCGAGGCAGCCGACGGCCACACCCTCGGCCTGTTCTCCTCTCTGCGGGCCGCCCAACGGGCTGCCGAGCATGTTCGAACCGTCAGTGACAAGGAGGTTCTCCTCCAATCGGAGGGCCATCTGCCTGAGCTGATCGCTCAGTTCATCGCCGAGCCCGGCACGTCCCTGTTCGGCACCTTGTCCTTGTGGCAGGGAGTCGACGCCCCAGGCGCCACCTGTTCTCTGGTGATCGTCGACCGCATCCCCTTTCCCCGTCCCGACGAACCCCTGATCCAAGCCCGCCAAGAGGATGTCAGCCGGCGTGGCGGCAATGGATTCATGGAAGTCGCCGCCGCCCATGCCGGCCTGATGCTGGCTCAGGGCACCGGCAGACTGATCCGGCGGACCACCGACCAGGGAGTGGTGGCCATCCTCGATTCCCGCTTGCTGAAGGCGAGGTACGGCCCCTTCCTGGTCGCCTCCATGCCACCCTGGTGGATGACGACCGATCGCGCTGTCGTCCTCCAAGCGCTCAGACGGTTGAATCCGGTGGATTCACCGCGGGACGCATCTGGGGTCAGTGATGAGGACAGTCCGGATGACGGGGCCACGGTCGATAGGTGACCCGCCCGTCGATCGCAGACAATTCCACCGAGGTCCACGCCGATTCCGGCATCAGTCCTTGTGCAAAAGCCATGATGTGGGCGACAGCAGTGGCGGTGGCCCACGCGCTCAGTACGGGACTGGGGCTGACCGGGATCCGGGACAACTGAAAAACCTGAATCGGCCATGACGGATCCAACGTCCGTCGCTCCAGGTCGCAACAGGTGACACAGCTTGTCACACCCGGGATGACGAAAGGCCCGACACTGGCCGAATACTCCGAAGCTCGTACGATCAGGTGAGGGATGCGCCGATTGGTCAAGTTGGCGATCATGACACGATCCGCATCCACTGTCTCGCTGGCCACCACGTGCAAGACAGGGCCCGAATCGTCATCCTCCAGGCCTGAACCAGGGATATCGGCCAAGAGAGCGGAAATCTGGTCAGCCAAAATTCCCGTACCCTCGACGACAGTCTTGACTGGCCCAGATTGCGGGGGACCGTCCGCGAGGAGCCGGGACGAACCAAGTTCGGCCAACAGCCACTCCACCCACGCTCTGTCACACACGTCCGCCATCTCATCGACTGAGTGACACCCGTCCATCAGTCCGATCAGGGTGGCCAGTTCTGGACAAACGCTGTGGAGCGCAACGGTACTACCGCCCGCGCCGATGACAAGATCGCTCGACGTCCGCCAGACAGCGATACGGGGGAGAAGAAGCCGGGGAAACCGCACGTCTCACCATCGTGCCCCTTCTCAAGCTACTCACTCACGCTATGCACACCAGGCCAGCACTGCGACAACACTTTCGGAGTTTGGCCAACACATGGGGCACTGCCCTGCATGTGGGGCATAGGTGAAACACATGATGGTGGCGAGCCCACCGCCCGCCACCATCATGTGTCTATGGTTCTTATGCCTTGCCAAGGATCCGGTTGAGGTTGGTACCACACACAGGGCACTTTCCCTTGGCCATGCGGGTTCCCTTCTCGTTGACGACAATGTCACCACTTGCGGTCCGCTTGTCCTTGCACTTGACGCAATAGAATTCGCCCTCATATTTGTCTGACACAATATCCTCCTTGTTTGTAAGAACGTTCAGTCCTCATTATCACATCACCACCGTAGCGCACCTCAGAGACAAACTCGACACGGTTTGAATCGGTGGATTCGTTGGTGACTGGACGACAAGCGGTTTAGGCTTCACCCTCACCACCGGACAAGAAGCGCCTCAACTCGTCGTCCCAGGGGTCCTCCTGGCTGGTCGGGCGGGCGAGGAACCCTTCGGGATCCGCGACATCTTGAGGTTGAGGCATGGAGTCGGGGTATTTCCATAAGGCGTCGCGGCCGTCGATGCCCCGGGCCTCACGCACTGCCGCCCAGAACACGCTGGCTTCCCGGATGACGCGCGGTGTGGCGCTCAGGCCGATCAGCGGCGTCACCATGGTCTGGGCGGGACGACTGGTCGCCCGGTGACGTCTCAGGCTCTCAGACACCGCTTCCCAACCCGGCAGGCGCTGACTGGCCACACTGGCCGTAACATCGTCGACCCACCCCTCAACCAGGGCGAGCAGGGTCGACAGCCGTTCGAGGATCTCGCGTTGTTCGTCTGACTGGTCGGGCATGAACAAGATGGTGGAAAAGTCCGTCTGGAAAGCGGCCATGGACTCCGCCGACAGATGATCGGGCAGGGCGTCTTCCATGGCAGTGGCGATTGCGTCGGGGTCCACACGAATCTCCCGCGCGAAGTGCTGGACCAAGGCGATGATCTGTGGCGCGATCCAGCCAACTTCAAGGAACAGCCGCTGTCGTGCCACCTCCCGCAACGAGCAGTACAGCAGCAACTCTTCTTCATCGAGTTCTGCCTGCTGCTGGATGGCGGCCAGGTTCGTCGGGAGGATGCCGACCGATGCGGTCGGGAAGAGCGGCAGCCCGAGGTCGGTGCCGGTCATGGTGGTCGTCGCCGCCTGTCCGAGCCCCTCGCCGACATGGGCTCCGAACATCGCGCTGATGGCCCGCGACAGGATCGGATGCATGATCGACTGCAAACCGACCATCTCACCGTCGGCCTCGCCCTCGGTCTGGTCTGCCAGCCGGTGCTGGGCGGCCTGGCTGATGGCTGAAGCCAGGGTACCGATGACAGGTTCGATCATCGACTTCCAGGCTGGCAGGCTGGCCTCGATCCACTCCGCCCGGCTCCACACAACCGCAGTCATGGGACTGGGGGGCAAGACAGTGGCCTCTGACAACCACAATTCAGCCAGGTGGACAGCATCGGTGACCTGCCGGGAAACCCGGGAGTTCGCGGACGGGTCAGGCCCCAGCGATGCCACGAGTTGGCGTGCCATCTGCCGTACTGTCTCCCAGACCACCGTCTCGTCGGACATCCCGTCCGAAGGCATCAGGCGCTGCATCATCATGCGAAACAGGTCCGTCCGCGCCTCGGCGTCGTTGACATCCATGTCTTCTGGCAGCCCGAGGTCTCGTAAGAGCCTTCTCAAGGCCTCCATGGGATCCTCGCCGCCGTGTGACAAATCGAATGCGTCCATGGGCATATTCTCTCGCATTCGGCGCCGTGGCGATAACATCTACGCCGAATTGTCCAGGCAAGACACTCCCGGAATTGGGTTTCCCCTGGCACATGATGAACCATCCTGTGCCGTCCAAGATAGAGTGGTGACGTGCCTGGAGGGTCGGTGAAGAGTAGGTGAAGAGAGTTTGGACGCTGGTGAGTTCCGCCGCGCTCGTGATCGTCATGACTGTGGTGGTCACTGTCGCGCCGACGAATTTTGTCGCCTGGGCTCCCGGGAATGCCGTCGCTCTGCTGGGGCCCGCGGGCGCTCAGCCCGTCTTCCAGATCGCCGGTCGTGACCCGTCCGGACTGGCCGGACAGATTTTGGCGACGTCCATGACCCAGACAGGACAGACCTCGTCGCTGACCCTGCCATCGTTGGTGATCAACTACTTCTTGGCGAACCGCAATGTCCTGCCTCGCGACACGGTCTATCCATCCGGCCAGTCTGCCAGTGAGGCGGCAGACACCCGGCGCCAGGACATCCAGACCTCGCGGGATCAGGCCCTGGCCGCCGGAGTCAAACAGGCCGGCATCACTGTTGTCGAACGGCCGAGCGTCACAGCAGTACGCCAGAACGGACCGGCGTACCAACTGCTCCTCCCCGGTGACTTCATCTTGGCCATCGACGGTACCACCATGACCACCACCAATGACGTCCGTCAGTACATACGCAACAAACAAGTCGGTGACCAGGTCGTCGTCACCGTGCTACGGGGCAACACCACCTTGCAGATCACCATCCCCAAACTGGCCGGATCCTCCACCGATGGCACTGTGCCCACCATGGGAACCACCGGGGGGACGGGGTACTCCTACCCGGTGGCCATCCAGTTCGGCCAAGCTGTCGACCAGGGCGACACCGCCCAGGGGTTGGCCCTCGCCCTGTCCACCTATGTCATCTTGACCGACGACGCCGACATTTCCGGCCTGACCCTGGCAGCCGTGGGGAATATCTCGGCGGCAGGCGATGTCAGTGCCGTGTCGGGGATCAACGAACACGCCATCTCCGCCTGGCAGGGGCATGCGTCAATCCTGTTCATCCCCCAGGACAACTGTTCGGAGATTTCCGATCAGATGGTGGGGATGACGATCGTGCCTGTCACCACCTTGTCAGACGCGGTGTCAGCCCTTCACAACCACGTCGCCAACGGTACGCCCTGGCCACATTGCTGATCCGCCGACACACCCGACCCGGGGCGCTGATCTCCCCTTTCCGCGGCGCGTACGATAGACTAGTTCGCCACATCACTTCCCAGGAGGCTTCGTGGCAAAGGCGCACCAACAGTCCCCCTTGCGGGCTCGCACTGTTATCCCAACCATCCTAATCATCGTCGTTTTGGTCTACGCCTATACCGTCTTCGCGACGGTGTGGACGAATCACCTCTGGTTCCGCTCTGTTGGATTCCACCAGGTGTTCACGACCTTGCTGGGAACCCAGGTACTTTTATTCATCGTTGCTGCTCTCGTCATGGGTGCTGCTGTGTGGGTGAACATGTGGCTGTGCATGCGCACCAAACCGGCGGGTGGAACCCGTACCACTCCACAGATCTCGTTCCACGACCTGTCGGGCTGGGCGCGCAAAGCTGTTTTGTTCGTGCCCGCCATCGTCTTCGCGCTGATGGCCGGAGTGTCCTCTCTCAGCAGTGTGAACACCTATCTGGCGTGGGTCAACCAGGTTCCCTTCGGGCAGACCGACGCCCGGTTCAACCTCGACATCTCGTTCTACATCTTCGACTACCCCTGGTATCGCATCGTCACCAACTACTTCCTCACGGTGACGGTCATCTGCGCGATCATCGCCCTGGTCGGCCACTTCCTCAATGGCAGTTTCTTGGCCGAATCCAATGGCAAGCGGATCACCTCGCGCGGCGCCCACCTGCACATCGGTATCCTGCTGGGCCTGATCACCGTCGGATACGGCGTGACCAAACTCCTGGACCGTTACGGCGTCCTCGTCACTCCCGGCGGGCTGCTCGACGGCTTGAAGTACACCGGCGACCATGCCCAACTGACCGCCAATCTGGTGCTGGCGATCATCGCCTTCCTCACCGCCATCCTCTTCTTCGCCACCGCCGCCGGGCGGGGATGGCGCCTGCCCCTGGTCTCCGTGGCCCTGGTCGTGGTCTCCTCGCTGGCGATCGGCGGCGCCTATCCGGCCTGGATCCAGTCCTTCACGGTCAACCCGACCGAACCGGACAAGGAGCGGCCGTACATGATGATGAACATCGCCGCGACACGCCAGGCCTATGGCATCGAAAATGTCCAGATGGACGACTATTCCGCGGTGACGACCACGACGGCCGGACAGTTGAAGTCCGATGCCGAGGCCCTTCCCGGCGTCCGTCTGATTGACCCCGAGATGGTCCAGAACACCTTCGAGCAACTCCAGCAGGTACGTGGCTACTACAGCTTCTCCCCGGTGCTGGATGTCGACCGGTACGTCATCGACGACAAGGAGACCGACGTCGTCCTGGCGGCCCGTGAGATGGACCACTCCGGGCTCGATCCCGCCGTCCAGAACTGGAACAACCTTCACACCGTCTACACCCATGGGTACGGCCTCGTGGCAGCCTACGGCAACCGTCGTCAAGCCGACGGCGAACCCGACTGGCTGGCCCGCGACATCCCGACTGTGGGCCCGCTGACGGCCGACGAGCCCCGGATTTACTACGGAGAAATGGCCGATGACTACGCCATCGTCGGCCGCGAGGACGGGCAGACGCCGATCGAGTACGACACTCCGGGCGGCGGCGCCCAGACCGGGGAGCAGTACAACACCTACACCGGCACCGGCGGTGTCCCGATCGGTTCCCTGGGCAACCGGTTGCTGTACGCCACGCGCTTCGCATCGGTCAATCTCCTGCTTTCCGACCGGGTGAATTCACAGTCGAAAATCCTGTACGACCGTACTCCTCTGGACCGCGTCCACCTCGTCGCCCCCTGGCTGACCACCGATTCGGACATCTACCCGGCCATCGTGGACGGGCGGATCGTGTGGATTGTGGATGCCTACACAACAAGCATGTACTATCCCAATTCCCAGCGGGTCACCTATGAAGACGCGATCTCCGACCTGCTGACCAATCCCAATTCCCAGTACGTCCCCAAGTCTCAGATCAACTACATCCGCAACTCGGTCAAGGCTGTCGTCGACGCCTACGACGGAACTGTGACACTGTATGCCTGGGACGAGTCGGACCCCATCTTGCAGACCTGGATGAAGGTCTTCCCGGGAACCGTCCAGCCCAAGTCGGCCATCTCGGATGCCCTGATGTCCCATCTGCGCTATCCGGAAGACCTGTTCAAGATCCAGCGCCAGGTTCTGGCCCGCTATCACATGACCAACCCTGAGTCGTGGTACAGCCAGTCCGACCTGTGGAAGATCCCGGCGTACCCGGTCAAGGAACGCAACACCGGCGCCAAAGAACCGACGTACTTCTTGTCCATCAAGTGGCCCGACGCCCAGCTCAACGGTGTGACTGTCCCGGGCGATCCCGGTCCGCTGTTCAGCCAGACCACCGTCTACACGCCCAACAACCGTGAGAACCTGGCCGCGTACATGTCTGTCGTAGCCGAGGCGAGTTCGCCCGAGTACGGCCAGATCCGGATCTTGCGAATGTCTGACACCCAGCAGATCGACGGGCCCAGCCAGGCGTACAACAACATGATGGCCGACACCCAGGTGTCGAGCCTGCTGCTGCCGTACTCTTCGGACAGTTCTTCGGCGACAGCCCAGAAGGGCAACCTGCTGACGATCCCGCTGGGCGGGGGCTTGCTCTACGTCGAGCCGATCTACACCAAGCAGGTCAACACCGACGCGGCCTTCCCGATCTTGAGGTTTGTCGTTGTGCGTTTCGGCACCCAGGTCGGCGTCGCCACCACCCTCCAAGGAGCCCTC
This sequence comes from Propionibacteriaceae bacterium, assembly GCA_009778725.1. GTDB lineage: Bacteria > Actinomycetota > Actinomycetes > Propionibacteriales > Propionibacteriaceae > WQYJ01. The sequence continues at coordinate 15,589 of WRFP01000012.1, read as the reverse complement.
GACCAGGTCTTCTCCGGGGACGCTGGCGCCACGACCGGTGAAACCGATTCCACCGACACCTCCACCGCACCTCCGGATGAGTCAGGCCAGACGCAGCAACAGATCGTCGAAGCGGCCTTGGCCGACGCCCAGTCCCAGTTCCAGGCCGCCCAGCAGGCTCTCCAGAACGGTGATCTGGCGGGCTATCAGGCAGCCAATCAGGCGGCACAAGCAGCCGTGCAGAAGGCCGTCACAGCGATGGGACAGTGAAGTCAGCCCTTCAGCCCGACTTCAGCCCGGTTCGAATCCCGGATCGGTCAGATCGGCGGTGTCCGCGACGGCGACGATGCTGACCGTGCCCGGGTCCACCAGCGATCGGTAGGCGTCCATGGCGCTCCCCGGTGTCACCTTGTTCAGCGCGGCCAGGGCCGTTGTGACATGGTCCAGGTCGAGGTGGGCTGCCGCCAAGGTGGCGGCCTGTGCGGTGATGGCTTCGGCGGTGTCGAAGGACAGCGGAGCCGACTGGGTCAGGAAGCTGATGGCCTGGCTCACTTCATCGTCGCTGAAAGGCGTGTCAGCTTTCAGAATCTGAAGTGTTTCCCCGATCAGGCCGGCGGTGGCGTCAGTACGGGTGGAGGTGGCGACGTCGATCAGCCCTGAATCGCGGAAGGGGCGCGCGTTCATCGACACAGCGTAGGTGTAGCCCCGCTCCTCGCGCAGGATGCGGTTCAGCCGAGAGTTGAACATGCCTCCCATGACAGTCACGGCGACCTGTAGGTCGTGCCAGCGCGGGTCCTTGCGGTCAATGCCGTACCAGCCGACGCGGATGTCCGTCTGGACCGCGCCGTCACGGTGGATCAACTGGCGGCGTGGCTGCCCGGAGCTGACGGGTTCGGGACACACCATCGTTCCGGTCGTGTTCCAGGCGCCGAAGGCCCGTTCCACACTGCCCATCACGTCGATCCCGCTCAGGTCACCGGCAATGATCAATGTCGCCCCTCGGGGCCGGTAGTGGGCAGCGTGGAAGCCGGTCACATCTTCTGGTGTCAGCCCCGAAACCTGGTCGGTGTCGCCACCGATGGGGCGGGCGATCCTCAGATGAGAGGCCAGGAGGGTCTTCCGCAAGGCTGTGGAGGCGATGAAGGCTCCGCGGGACTCCTGCTGTTCGATCTCGGCGAGGCGATTGGAGGTGATTCGCGCGATGTCCTGGGGGTCGAATCCTGGGGTTGTCACCACTTCGGCGAAGAGGACCAGGGCCTCCTCCAGGCTGTCATAGGGCACGTCGAGCAGGCACTGGGTGGTGGACTGCCCGACCAGTCCGCTGAATTGGGCGCCCACACCTTCCAAGGCGGTGGCGAACCGGGTCCCCGGATGTGCCAGGGTGCCTTCGTCCAAGGTCCGTACGGCGATGGTCCCCACTCCCTCTTTCCCCGCCGGTTCGGCGTTGAGCGGCACCTCCAGGACCAGGTCGCAGGAGAGGATCAGCTGGCCGGGCAGGTCGTACGCCCACACCGTCAGCCCGGTGTCCAAGGTGGTCACCGCCGGTGTCGGGAAGCTCCATCCCGCCGCGGGGAGAACACTGGGGCGGGCAATCATTGTGGCCTCCGGTAGGTCAGGACGCACCGGTTCTGCGGTCGCAACCAGGTCGAGAAGGCCTCATGGACGTTGTCGGCGGTCAGCGCGTGGACGGTGTCGAGGTGGCGGTTGATCTCCTGGGGGTCGTCGAACAAGGACCATGCCGCGCTGATGTGGTCCGCCCGGTTCTCGATGCTGGCCAGATCGGACAAGAACTCCCGGTCCTCCGCCTTCTTCGCCCGGGTCATCTCCTCCGAATCTGGGCCGTCCTGGCAGAACTGCTCCCAGGTGGACATCATGGCGGCCTCCACGGCTTCCGGCGTCACATCCTCGGTGCAGGAGGCCGAAGCGACGACCAGAGAGTTGCCGTGCTCCAGGCCCAGGTCGAAAGCCTCGACGCTGTCGGCCAGGTTGGAGCGGACGAGCTTGTCATGCAACCGGGAGGTCATCGATCCGGCGAGGATGCCCAGGCCCAGACCGATCGGGTCGTTGGCATCGTCGGCCACCGGGGGAGTGATCCAGCAGCAATAAACCACGTCCTGGGGCACGTCCGCGACCAGGTCCGCCCGGGGGATGCCCGTCAGCGGTGTCAGGGGCGTCAGCCCGGGGCTGGTGGCCTTCCGCCCAGGACCGATCTGGGAAAAATACTTGTCGACAAGGGAGAATCCTTGATCGGGTTGGATCGCGCCGGACAGGGTGAGGATGAGATTCGCCGGGCAATAGTGGCGGTTGAAGAAGGCGTGAACGTCACCGAGGGTGGCCGAATCCAGATCCTCCATCGATCCGATGGGCAGGTGGGAGTACGGATGCGTGCGGGGAAAGGCCAACTGCATCAGTGCCGGAAAAGCGTCTCCATAGGGCACATTGTCGTACCTGAGCCGCTTCTCCTCCTTGACCACGTCGCGCTGGGTGTCCAAACCGGTCTGGTCGACCGCCTCCAGCAGGGAGGACAGCCGTTCGGCCTCGAGCCACAGGGCCATCGGGAGGGCAGGGGTGGGGACCGCTTCGAAGTAGTTGGTACGGTCGAAGCTGGTCGTGGCGTTCGAGTTCCCACCCAGGCCCTGGAGTACGGCCACATGCTCCCCGGCGTCGACGTGCGCGGACCCGGAGAACATCAGGTGCTCGAACAAGTGGGCGAAACCGGTCTTGCCAGGATCCTCGTGGACGGAACCGACCCCGTACCACAGATTGACCGCCACCGCGGAAACCCACGGATCGGGATTGACCACGACGCGGATGCCATTGCCCGTCATCGCCATGTGCAAAGGATAGGTGTGATCCACCCGCCAGAGCTTACCGTGTCTGCCTTCATCCATGCGTACCCACCCCGCCAGCAAACCACCACCGATCAGATCACCCGTGCCTGGAAGCGCATTGTGCAATGGCCAATCGACACTCTAGGATCGTGAACGTGGCTATCGACATGAATCGTCCTGTGGCGCCCGACCCGTACTCCCTCCTTCCATCTGTTCCGAAATTCACGCTGACAAGCATGGATATTCGTGATGGCGAGATGTTGCAGCTGGCTCAGACGTCGGAGGGAGGCAACGTCTCCCCACAGCTGTCCTGGTCGGGATTTCCGCCGGACACTCTCAGTTTTTTCCTCACCTGTTTCGATCCGGACGCACCGCGCGAGGGTGGATTCTGGCATTGGGTCGTGGCGGACATCCCGGCGTCGGTGACCAACGTGCCGTCCGGTAATGTCAAGTCTGTGGTCAAGGTGATCGCGAGCAGAATCTTCCAGCCATCCTCGTCGGTCGCCGTGGCCGAAGCCGTCGATCTGCCCAACGGCATGGGTTCGGTCGGGTTCCTGGGAGCAGCCCCGCCCAAGGGGGACCGGGTCCACCGCTACCTGTTCGCCATCCACGCCCTCGACGTGGCGCATCTCGAACTGCCGCACGGACGCCGTACTGCTCCGGCCCTGGTCGCCGCCACCGCGGTCCCGCACACCTTGGCCAGAGCGGTCCTGACCGGCACCTACCGCCGATGAGCCTGCATCCGGACCCCCCGGCTTGGGCGAAGACGGCCATCTGGTGGAGCGTGTATCCCCTGGGCGCCTGTGGGGCACCCATCCGCGAGCCCGCTGACGGGAGTGTCCACCACCGGTTGCGCAGGCTCGAAGCCTGGCTCGACCACCTGGTCTGCCTGGGTTGCAATGGCCTGGCTCTGGGCCCGATCTGGGCCTCCAGCACCCATGGGTACGACATCGTCGACCACCTGCGCATTGATCCCAGACTGGGGGATGACCAGGACTTCGGCCATCTTCTGGCCGCCTGCCACGATCGCGGCGTCAAGGTCCTGCTCGACGGTGTCTTCAACCATGTCTCGTCCGATCATCGAGCAGTACGCGACGTCCTCGCCCATGGCTGGGACCATCCTTCGGCCGCGCTGCTGCGGTCCGATCCCCACCGCGCCGACAAGCTGTCGCGCTTCGAGGGTCACGACGGCCTGGTCGAACTTGATCATTCCCATTCCGCTGTGGCCGACCACGTGGTCCAGGTCATGACCCACTGGCTGGATTTCGGAGCAGACGGCTGGCGCCTCGACGCCGCCTACCGGGTTCCGGCCACGTTTTGGGCCGGGGTCCTGCCACGGGTCCGTGCCACCCATCCTGAGGCCCTGGTCGTGGCCGAGATCCTTCACGGCGACTATGGTGCCATTGCCGACAAGGCCAGTTTTGACTCCGTGACCCAGTACGAATTGTGGAAGGCCATCTGGAGCGGTCTGAAGGACCGCAATCCCCATGAACTGGCCTGGGCGCTGCAACGCCACGAGCACACGCGCGGCCATGAGATCCCCTGGACCTTCGTCGGCAATCACGACGTGACCCGCATCGCCACGCAGGTCGGTGGGGGAGCTGCCCAGGTGGCGACAGCCATCGTGATGACCCTGTCCGGCACCCCGGCGGTCTACTACGGCGATGAGCTGGGCTGGACCGGGTTGAAGGAGGAAAGGGTGGGCGGCGACGATCAGATCCGGCCCGCCTTGCCCGACCAACCTTCACAGTGGACCGGCGAGCAGGCGGCAACCATCCGGGCGACCCAATTGGCGATCCGGCTGCGCCGGACCCACCCCTGGGTAGCCGAGGCCAGCACCGAGGTGGTGTCCTGCACCCAACACATTCTGGTGTGGCGAAGCGTCAGTGGTCCGTACTGGATCGAAGCCAGCCTGGATGTCAGCGAGCAGCCCCAACTGAGCGTCCGCGATCAAACCGGAGATGTCCTGGCTGTTCCCTAAGCCATATTTCCTGGGGTATATTCCCTTGGGACGGACTTGATCGTTCGTGTAAGATGATCCACGACCTTGTACCTCTTCCCGGAGCAGGCTGGCATATTTCGTTCCGTCAGCTGGTTTCACATGGTTGGTACGAGCACCTGTGGGTCCACACCCGAAGGATGCCTTGACTCATCGAAGACATCCTTCGAAGTCATCGCGGCGGGCCGACAATGAGCGGCCGCGAGTATGGAAGGTTGATCATGGTTGATTCAGTTGGTACCGAGCCAGTCGCTCAGATGGTCAATGTCCAAAAGCATTTCGGGCATCTGCATGTCCTGAAGGACATCAACCTGACGGTTCACCGCGGCGAAGTGGTGGTCGTGATTGGACCATCCGGGTCGGGCAAGTCCACACTGTGCCGGACGATCAACCGCCTCGAGCCGATCGATTCGGGAGAAATCCGGATTCAGGGCAAGCTATTACCCCAAGAAGGACGGGATTTGGCGCGGTTGAGGGCGGATGTCGGCATGGTTTTCCAGTCCTTCAACCTGTTCGCCCACATGTCAATCCTGGACAATGTGACGCTGGGTCCGCGCAAGGCGCGCAAGGTGCCCAAGGACAAGGCGGAGGCAGAGGCTCTGGCCCTGCTCGACCGGGTGGGCATCAAGGACCAGGCGAAGAAGCTCCCGGCGCAACTGTCCGGAGGCCAGCAACAGCGTGCGGCCATCGCGCGGGCTCTGGCCATGCACCCGGTGCTGATGCTCTTCGACGAGCCCACGAGCGCCCTGGACCCAGAAATGATCAACGAGGTCCTGGACGTCATGGTGTCCTTGGCCAAAGAAGGGATGACGATGATCGTCGTCACCCATGAGATGGGATTCGCCCGTCGCGCCGCCGATCGGGTGGTCTTCATGTCGGACGGATTGATTCTGGAAGAAGGAAGCCCTGAGGCCTTCTTCACCACACCACAGACAGATCGGGCCAAGGACTTCCTGGCCAAGATCTTGCACCACTAGCGTGCTGTAGCAGGCGGTGCCGTCCCCCGGATCTCACGTATGTGAGAAGTGAGTTTGAGATCCGGGTCTGAGCAGACGACCTGCGGTGTTGCGGCAGGCTCTCGGGGATACCGAATCTGTGCCAGGACTGGCACACACGAAAGGAACACCACCAATGAAAAAAATGCTCTTCGGCATTATCGCCGCGGCCGTCAGCCTCGGCATGGCAGGATGTGCGACCGGCACGTCCAACCCCACTACCAGCGGCACCAGCGCGAAGGAACCGGCCCTCGAAGTTGTCGGCAAGCCCTTCTCCACAGAGAGGTACGGAGTCGGCATTCCGAAAGACAGCCCGTACTGCGACCAGATCAACGAGGCCATCAAGTCCATGATCTCCGACGGAACCTGGCAGGCGAAGCTGGACTCCGAGATGACGGGCGTGAAGTACACCCCGAATGCCGCGACCAACCCACCGGCGCAGTTCGAGACCTGTGATGCTCCTGGCACGGCGGCCCTGGTGACTCCGGGCAAGATCACCATCGGCATCAAGTTCGACCAGCCGCATCTGGGCTTCAAGGATGGCAACACCTATACCGGATTCGACGTCGACGTGGCCACCTACGTCGCGGGCAAGCTCGGTTTCAGCCCGGATCAGATCGTCTGGAAAGAGGCGGTCTCCGCCCAGCGCGAAACCCTGCTCCAGAACCATCAGGTGGACATGATCTTCGCCACCTACTCGATCACCGATGCGCGCAAGGAAAAGGTCTCCTTCGCCGGACCGTACTTCGTGGCGGGCCAGGATCTGCTGATCCGGGCAGGCGACACCTCCATCACCGGTCCTGAGTCACTCAACAACGGCAAGAAGCTCTGCTCCGTGACGGGCTCCACGCCGGCCCAGAATATTCAGGACAACTATGCCCAGCAGGTCCAACTGGTTCAGTTCACGACCTATTCCGAATGCGTCCAGGCTCTGCTGACCAACAAGGTCGACGCCGTCACCACTGACGACATCATTTTGGCGGGCCTCGCGGCGGCCAGTTCTCAGTAGGCCAATCACCGAGGTGGTGGGACACGGGTCGGCGTGCCGGTGTCCCACCACGCTGGGATCGTACTGACGGAACTGACCAAAAGGTGTGAAAGGAGTTTTTCGTGGAGTATCTCAGCCGCTACTGGACCTTCATGGCGAAATACAACGTCCTGAACGCCTTTTGGGTCAACGTCTCCCTGACACTTGCTGCGGGGGCCTTGGCCCTGATCCTGGGTACGATCGCCGTGACGATGAGGATCAGCCCGGTGTCCTCCCTGCGTTTGGCGAGCACCTTCTATGTCAACGTCTTCCGCGACATTCCGCTGACCGTCGTCATGGTGATCATGGCTTCGGTGGTGTGGATGCAGCTCAATGTGTCGTTCTCCAACGACTTCCACACCGACTTCTACATCCTCGCCGTCATCGGGTTGGGGATTTATCATTCCAGCTTCATCGCTGAGGCGCTCAGATCGGGGATCAACACCGTGCCCGTGGGGCAAGCCGAGGCGGCCCGGGGGATCGGGCTGACCTTCCTGCAATCGACACGAATCGTTGTCTTACCACAGGCCTTCCGCGGATCAATCGCACCGATCGGCAACACCATCATCGCGCTGATCAAGAACACCACCGTCGCCTCAGTCACCGGTGTCAGCACCGAAACGTCGTCCACCATGCAGGCCGCCATCGAAATGGGCCCGCAGTTCATCTTCCTAATCTTCCTCACCTTTGCTCTCGGGTACGTCATCATCGTCATCCCGGTCGGTGTCTTGTCGACCTCGTTGTCCAGAAGATTGGCGGTGAAGAGATGAGTCCCAAGAAGCGTCCCGCATCCAGCGTTTTCTTCGACGTGCCCGGTCCGAAGACCCGGCGGATCACCTTGATCGCCAATATCATCGGAGGGGCGATTGTGGCCGCGATTCTGGTTGTCATCGCCATGAAGCTTCAGGTGCAGGGTCAACTGGAACCCGCCATGTGGAATGTGGTGGTTCAACCGATCTCGTGGACCGCGTACATCATCCCAGGTCTGATATCCACCCTCACGGCGGCGGCCGTGGCCATCGTGGGAGCCCTGGTCTTCGGCCTGATTTTCGGGGTCGCCCGGCTGGCCCATCTCGGGGTCGTCCGCTGGGTGGCCGGGGTCATTGTGGAATTCTGCAGGGCCGTCCCGGTTTTATTGATGATGATCTTCTTGTGGTATTGGTTCGGTTCGATCTCGTTCATCCCCGACCCGAGCTTCTGGGCAGTGGTCGTGGCGCTGATTTTGTACAACGGGTCAGTCATCGCCGAACTGGTCCGCTCGGGAGTCATCAACCTGCCCACCGGGCAGCACGAAGCAGCCTCTGCCATCGGATTGACCCGGATCAAAGCCCTGCAATTCGTCCTGGTTCCCCAAGCTCTGCTGTCCATGCTGCCGGCCCTGGTGGCACAGTTGGTCGTTGCTCTGAAAGACTCCGCCCTGGGGTCGGCCATCGCGTACTCAGAATTGCTGCGTGAAGCCCGCTTGCTCGGGACACCACTCAATACCTTGCAGACATTGTTCGTCGCATCGGTGATTTTCATCGTCATCAATTACGGTCTCGGCAAGCTGGGGGAGAGGCTCGCGCGGACGATGCGCGGTCGGGGGCTGACCCTGGACGAGAAGATGGCCGAAGACATGCCGATCAACGTCCCCGCGGCGGGGGCCCAGGCGATGCTGGAGGACCCCGACGATGAGCCCATCTTCGACGAGTCCACGCGGCTTCGCCAGGAGGCCACGGGGGACCGGCGTCACCTATGATGGATCAATGAGCGTTGGGGACAACCGATTCCAGATCCACGGTGCGGCAATGGTCCAAGCTTCCTTGGCAAACACCGGCGACATCTCGCAGACTCAGCCCACCTGGCTCGGTCCTCTCCTGACGCGGCTGGATCCCCTGGATGCTGCCTGGCCGCCGGTGGCCGGTGACCAGCGAGGCTCGGCGGTCATCGCCTTGTTGGGGCTGAGTGAGGACCCCGATCTGGTTCTGACAGTACGCTCAGCAGAATTGGAGCATCATGGAGGACAGATTTCACTGCCCGGAGGCGGACGGGAACCCGGGGATGCCGCTCCCTGCGACACTGCCTTGCGGGAGGCCCAGGAAGAGATCGGCTTACCACGAACATTGGTCACACCCGTGGGCCAGATGCACACCCACGAAATCTCCGTCAGCAACAACTGGGTGATTCCCGTTGTCGGAGTTTGGTCGGGAGCCGAACCCGTGGCACCGAAGGACACCGAAGAGGTCGACTGCGTCTTGCGGTGGTCACTGTCGCAACTGGCCGACCCGGCCCACCGCGTGATGGCCCGTCATCCCAGGGGCGGCAGGGGACCGGCCTGGGACATGGGGGAATTGTTCTTGTGGGGGTTCACCGCCTGGGTGGTCGACTCACTGCTGCGCCTGGGGGGATGGGAACAGCCCTGGGACCACAACCGGCTGGCCGAGATCCCCGCCCGCTTCATGGGCAAGCATCCCCTTGATCACTAAGAGCGTGCTGAAATCAGTTGCCCTGATCCATCTGGGTGCGCATCTGGTTGCCGGCCTGGATGAGGTCTGCGACGCACTCCGGGCGGAGCAAGGACATCAGGGTCGCCTGGACCTGGCCCATGTACTCAGGGGAGAACGAGCCGTCGTCCTGGTGGCGGAAACTCTCCGCCATGATCGACTCGGCCTGGTCTTCTTTGCCCGGCTGGATTCTGTCCAGGATGAAATCGTGGAACTTTTGTTGACTGGGATTCATGGTTGTCTTCTTTCCTCTTCGCCTATTCTGCGGTGAGCCCGCCGTACTCCATACCGGAGGACTCCACGGCGGCCTCCAGGCGCGCCACCTCGTCTCATGCCCGTCATAACTGTTTGCGGTCGAACACGGCCAGCGCGGCCGCCATGACGGCGACGATCGCAGCCAGGCAGATCCACAGGGCTGGCAGATAGTCACCGGGTGAGTTCTGCCCGGAGAGGAGGTTGACGGTACCGCCGGCCAGGGTGATGGGGTTGTACTTGGCGGCCTGAGGCGCGATGTTGACCAGGTTGAGGACGATGATCACCGCCGCGGCGGCGAGCAGGGCCCCGTAGATGTTGGCTTGGATGATCCCGCCGAGGATCAGCAAAGCGATCAGGAATTCACCGAACACCCACAGGCAGGCGAAGGCCAGAAAGGCGTGCGGCAGGGGGCCGTTGCCCCAGAAATACCAGGTGTATCCCCAGGTCACCAGCAGTGCCAGGACATAGCAGAGGGTCCACACGACGGAGGCGGCCACGAACTTGGCCCAGATTACAGTCGAGCGCGACAAGCCCTTGGCCAGGAAATTGGTCAGGGTGCCTCTGGCCAGTTCGGTCCCGGTGATCCCGCAGTCGACGATCACGAGGACCAACACACCTAGTTGGCTGATGTTTTTGAAGAACTGTCCCCAGGAGTCCAGCGCGGTGGCCGCTGGCACGCGGAGGATGGCACCCCCGCCCATGTCGGTGCCATTGAGCAGGTCGGGGACCATCTTGGCCAACAACGGGCTCAGCACACCCAGAGCGACGAAGGCTGCGATCATGATCAGTGCGCGGTAGGTCCGCAGACTTTCTTGGAATTCCTTGCCCAGGAAGGAGGAGAAGGCTTTCATGCCACAGCCTCCAGGAACAGGTTCTCCACGCTGGGTGCGAGCACTTCGAAGCGGACGGGCAGGATGTCGTGCTCGGCGAGCAGGTGCAGGATGGCCAGATCAGCCTTCGGGTCAGTGGTCCGTACTGTGATCTCGGTGTCAGTCGGATCAGCGAGCAGACCGGAGGGTATGAGCGCGCAGAACCGGGCCAGATCGTCCGGATGAGAGAACTCCACGCGCAAGCCGGTGGACCCGTGTCTGGCCTTCAAATCGGCCAGATTCCCGTCCAGGACAATGGTTCCGTGGTGGAGGACGGCAGCTCGGTCGCAGATTCGTTCCACATCGGAGAGCACATGGGTGGAGAACAGGACGGTGGTGTCAGCTGAAATCTGGTGCAGCAGGTCGAGCACCTCTTTGCGCCCAACCGGGTCTAAAGCGGAGGTCGGCTCGTCGCAGATGAGCAACTGCGGGCTGTGGATGAGAGCTTGCGCGACGCCCAGGCGTTGCCGCATGCCTCGGGAGAAGGAACCAATCTTCTTGCTCACCTTGGCCAGTCCGACCATCTCCAGCAGTTCCGTACTGCGCCGGGCGATGTCCTGCGTACTCATCCCGGCGATCTGGCCGCACAACCGCAGATACTCTTGCGGTCGCATGTAGGAATAAAACTGCGGCACATCGGGCAGGTATCCGACAAACCGATTGGTCTTCGTCATGCCGAAGCGTACCTTCTCGCCGCAGACCAAGACCGATCCGGAATCGGGTTTGAGCAGGCCGAGGATCATCTTCATGGTGGTTGTTTTGCCCGCTCCGTTCTCGCCGATGAACCCGAAGACCGAGCCTGCCGGAACGGACAGTGAAATGTCTGTGATGACCGTGGTCTTGCCGAAACTCTTGGCCAGATTCTCGACGCGAAGGACATCTGTCATTACTCGTCGTCCTGAGTCTCGCCCCGCCCCACCGCGAAGTAGAGGATCGGCCCGATGAGATTGAACAGTACGGAAATGACCACCCACACCCAGCGATTCCCGAAGCGATATTTCTTGTGGGAGAAGATGTGGATGAGGGCCGCGACCATCAGCCCCACCTCGATGATCGCCAGCGGGATGATGATCGGCAGGTACGACCGCAATTGATCTGTCATGGGACTCCTCTCCATCCTCGCAGCGTTGACAACACATCTGACGCGATCATCGCAGCCTCCATGACCATGCTCTGAACTGGTATCCACTGATTGCTGCTGTCGGGTTCCCACCAGTACGAGGGCCGGAGTGTCCCGGTGAAAACGGGCTTAGATCGGTGGATCCACGTTGAATCGTATTATCGGTGGTAGTAATCGTCAAGGCTGCCACTCGGACTTCGATTCGATGCCCAACTCATTCCGGTTCTCTATCTGAGACCACTTGTGGGGGCTGGGAATAATAGCTACGTTGATGTCATCCGACAGTGCTCGCTGATCCGGGTTACGCCTGGAATATCCCGCTCGCGGCCCAGCAAGCCTCACACATTTGACCCATGGAGGACAACGATGACGACTTATCAGGATTTGGCAGGCAAGGTCGTACTGATCACCGGTGGCGGTGGCGGTATGGGCAAGGCTGCGGCGCGGGCTTTCCTCGACCAGGGCTGCTCGGTCGCCCTCGTCGACATCGCTGCCGGGCCTCTGGCCGAAGTCGCGGCGGCGTTGAACGCTCCTGAGGGCCGTTTGACCACCATCACGGCCGACATCTCCAAGGAAGAGGACGTCCGGGCGTACGTCGCGGAAACCGTCCGGGTTTTCGGAACGATCGATGTCTTCTTCAACAATGCCGGTGTCGAGGGTAAGGTGGCCCCCCTGGTCGACCAGGACATGGACGACGTGGACAAGGTCTTTGCGATCAACATCCGCGGAACCTACATGGGCCTGAAGCACGTCCTGCCCGTCATGTACGCCAAGAAGTCCGGCTGCGTGATCAACACCTCGTCAGTCGGCGGCCTGACCGCCGGCCCCGCCCTGGGCACCACCCCGTACGTCACCAGCAAATTCGCGATCACCGGCCTGACCCGTCTGGTCGCCAACGAGTCTGCCGCCTACAACGTCCGGGTGAATTCGGTCCATCCCGCCCCCGCCAACACCTCAATGATGCGCCGCCTGGAAGAGGGCATCGCCCCCGGCCACGCCGACGAAGCCAAGCAAGCCATCTCCGCCGGAATCCCCTTGGGCCGCTATGCCGAAGCCGAAGACATCGCCAAGGCAGTCCTCTTCCTGGCCTCCGAAGCCTCCAGCTTCATCACCGGCGACCAACTCAGAGTAGACGGCGGCCAACTCAACTGACAGGTCCGTACCCCCGTCCATCAGCGCCTCGTTCGATGTGCTCGCATATTTTCAACTAGTAACCGCCTGCACCCGTGTCCTCGGCGAGGACCACCCCATCACCCTCAGCGTGAGACGCAACTTTGCGCGTGCATCTGAAAACAGAAGACGAAACAACTGACCTGGCTCGCTCACGCTATTGGGGTGCCTGACCGCCTCTTTCAAGGTCAGGCACCCCTTGCCAAGACTGCGATCTCAGATTGCTTTAGCGGTTAGTAGCGGCTTGTTCACCGCGTAGATCACTGCTCCCAGGATCAGGCACGTGGGGATTTGCCAGGGTGCACTCCCGAAGAGGATGGTGTGGAAGAATCGGGTCAGATCTGCCCGCAGTGTCGTTTTGGTATTGAACACAACGATGATCGCAATGATGACCACATCTGCCACAAGGCCGTACCATTTGCGGTGGGCCGCGGACAGGGTATGGATAAACGTGATTGCCAGAAACAGGAACGCGAACTGCTGCAGGAAAGCGACGACGGGACCATGGGTACCCCAGCCGAATACGTCCTGGATCACGAGCACATGTCCAAGTGAACCGACCTTATCGATTGCCTTGTCACCCACGTAGCTGATCAGGATCGAGACAAGCGACACGGCACCGGCCACGACCACGTTGAACATCAGAGAACCGATGAAGACTGAGTTTCTCTTCGCGCCGAGATTGATGGTTCGGTTGAAGTTCCTCGTGGGGACCAGGATCGCGGCCAGCGGGATCAGGAGCCACAAGGTCCATGCTGCGCTGAGAATGGTATTCGGAAGGATATCCATTCCCTTCGCCACCGCGATGACAGCCAGGACGTAATGGACGAACACGATGTAGACAAAGCCGATTGCCGTCACGATGTATGCGGCATGGATGTTTTTCATGTTGACAGTTGCGATTGTCCACGCTTTCTTAAGCATGACTTTCCCTTCCCACGAGATTGATGAAGAAATCTTTCAGCCCCAAACGGTCAATGGACACGCCTTGGGGCACAGTGATGCGGTGGTCGAAGATGTGCGCGGCCATGAGACCAGCAGTCTGCGTTGTGGCAAGGCAGTTCAGACCCTTCGCCAGCGGCAAAACTTCTGGTGTTGGCCCTGACAATGTATAGGCTTTCTCATCGATGTCGTCGATCTCTGCTTGAACAAGCAGTTTCCCCTTGTCCATGATGAGCAGGCTTTCAGTCACTTGCGCAATATCGTCTATGTCGTGTGTCGACACGATGATGACGCGCGGATGGGCGCTGTAGCTTTCCAGCAACATTGTGTTGAATCGGTCCCGTGAGATGGGGTCGAGACCCAATGACGGCTCGTCGAGCAGGATGACGGTGGAGTTGTTGGCCAACGACATGATCGTCGTCAGCATGGTTCGCATGCCCAATGAGAGCTGCCGGAACCTCTTCTTGGGGTTCAACTCGAAGCGTTTCGTCATCTCCTGGGCGAAGTCCCGGTCAAAATTTGTCTGCAACCGGCACGCGGTGTCGATCAGTTCCGACACACGCATGTTGAACTGAGTGCCCCCGGATTCGAGGTAGCTCACGCAGTCGGGCATCCTGCCCGGTGACACCGTCGTACCGTCAATGGTGATGGTACCGCTGTTGGCGGAGATATAACCCGCCAGGAGCTTCATGAATGTCGTCTTGCCCGCGCCGTTGCGTCCGAGCAAGCAATACACACCTGTGTCCGGTATGGTGAGCGAAAACGAATCCATCGCCATGGTATGTTTGTATCTTTTTGTCACAGCTTTCAACTCAATCATTGCTGTGTGTCCCTTCTCTGTTCCTGAGTTCATCGATCAAGTCTTGAAGTGAAATGCCCAGTGTCCTGGCCTCCAAGAGCACAGCATCAATAGTCTGATGTAGAAAAACATCCCTGCGTTCAGCCGAGATTTTTTCCAGTGCGCCCTGTGCCACGCACATCCCGATTCCCGGGCGTTTGTAGAGAATTCCCCGCTCGGTCAAGCGACTGATCGCCTTCATTGCTGTGGCGGGATTCACGTTGTAAAGCCGGGAAATCTGAGTGGTCGAGATGATGAGTTCGTCGACTAGCCAGGTCTTGTTGATGATGCCGTTCTCGATGATTTCCATGACCTGTTCGAAAACTGGCTGGTTGTCATTCATCGTGCATCCTCCGATCTATCTCTCATGTTTATGGTTAATGGTGGTGTCCATTAACCAAGAAGAAGATTAGTCAAAAGAGTAAGTGATGTCAAGGAACGCTCAATTTAGGGGAGAACCACGGCGGGACAAGACATGGAAGCAGATCACATCGAAAGTTGCTTCTCGTGAGTCAAACGGGCTGGGTTCGGCTATGTCAACTTCGGGCGTCAAGCCTTGCACGAATCCACTTTGGGTCTCGCCGACTATGGACAATGGCCAGTATGCGCACTGTGTCGCCAACGATGCGATAACACATGAGATACGGAAAACGGGTGAGGGTCACGCGACGATACTTTGTGTAGACAGTGTGGCCCGCATGGGGGTATTGACGGGCGAAGGAAAAGGCAATTTGAGCCTCGTCAACAAAACTGGTGGCAAGATCTCTGTCAATCGTTGTGTAGTAGTCAGTTGCGTCGCCGATGTCATCCCGTACGCCGGGGTGAACCGACAGCACCCAGTTCATGCCAGCCTAGCCCGCACTTGCCTGAAAAACTCCTCTTCAGATATCCCCATCGATGGGTTGGCGTCCATCTCCGCGTTACGGTGGTCAAGGGTGGCGAGTTGCTTGTCCGTCAACGGGTCGTCATCAAAGTCGTCGATGGTACTCTCAAGGTACTCCATCAAGGAGATCCTTTCCTCGACGCTCAGCGCGTCCACTGTTTCGCGAAGTTCGGTGCTAACCATGGCACAAGTCTACTC
>WRFP01000011.1 GCA_009778725.1 Propionibacteriaceae bacterium | reverse complement strand
CGATGACACTCTCCTGGCGTCGCCGAGTGCGAATCTCGCGGTGACGATGACCTCGGTGACCGGCTTCCAACTGACATCGAGCAATGGGTATGTTGGTCCGGCGTCGGTGTCGATGGAGGTCACCGATGGTTCGTCGTTGGTGGATCCGGATGGTCGTACGACGGTGGTGTCGATCCCGGTCCAGGTCGGCCCTGACACTCCGGTGATGTATTGTCCGGACACTGACCAGTTGGTTCAGGTCGGCCAGACCGGATCTCCGGTGGACCTGACGAGCCTGTGCCATGTGTGGGCTCCCGATCCAGCCCAGGTGAGTGCGTTGACGTATTGTGCTGCGTTTGTCAACGCGCCCAAGGATGTGTCGGTCGCGGCCACGTCTGACATGCGGGGGATGATCCTGTCGGCATTGGGCACCGCCACAGCCGGCGACACGGGAACCTTGTCGATCACGATTGACGGCACCGTGGCGAAGCCCGCCACGCTGAATGTACGAGTGGTCGACGCGGCGAAACCGCGGATCAACCCCATCACCGCTGACACGCAGGGCGGGCAGGCGGTCTCCGGCACGATCCAACTGACCTCGCCCCTGGCCAACGGCCGCCAGGACACGATCGTGTCGATCGCGCAGGCGCCCGGCACGACTGCCGACCAGGCGAGTGTGTCGGGTGAGGGGTCGAAGACCTGGACAGTCACCCCGGCCACCAGTTTTTCCGGCACCTTGACTTACACCATCACCGTGTCGGACGTGGCTGACGTGACTGATGTGGCCCGGCAGACGTCGACGACGTTGATCGTCAATGTGACTAATGCTCCTGAGGCTCCCACAGCCCCGGTCGCAGGTACGGCGGTGCAGTCGCATGCGATCCAACTGTCCTGGACAGCCCCGAACGACAACGGTGTCAGCATCGACAAGTACATTCTCGAAGACGACAAGGGCACCCAGTGGACCTGCCCGTCGACGTCGTGTGCGGCACAACCAGTCGACAACGCGCCAACAACGTACAAGTTCCATGTCTTGGCTGTCAATCAAGTGGGCCAGGGCCCGTGGAGTCCCTGGTCAACCGATATTCAGGCTGACACTGTCCCCACGACAGTGACCGGTTTCACCGCGTCGAACCCGAAAGACGGGTCGATTGATCTGTCGTGGAATGCCATGACTTCAACGGTGTGTGATTGCAGTGTTGCCGGGTTGAGCTACACCATTTCGTGGCCGGGTGGGTCGAAACAAGGGGTGACGGGGACCACGACCACGGTGTCGGGGCTGCCCAATAACCAGACGACGTTCTCGATCTGGGCTGTCAACTCCCAGGGGACATCCAGGACCGCAGCCACAGTCACCGGGTGGCCATCAGGGGCACCGGGCAGCTTCACGGTGGATAAGCCGAGTGCGTCGAATCTGAACACCGATTCAACTGCGGTAAGCCTGACCTGGTCGGCAGCGTTCCCGAATGGTCAGGGTCCGGTCTTATATTCGGTGTTGGATAACGGTACGGCTATTGCTTCATGTCAAGGGATCACAGCGACCACGTGTAAAGAGGATTCGATCTCGCTCAATGGTGGGACGCACACGTTCCAGGTCGTGGCGAAGAACCAGCCCCAACAGTATTCGACCACGGCTACCGCGTCGTGGTCGGCTGAGGGCCAGCCTCCGGTGATGGGCAGTATCACGGTGTCGCCGACCGGGGATGATCAGACGATCCGGATCACGGGAACCGCACCGGTGTCGCGTGGTGACGCGGCATCCAGTTATGTTCAGGTTCTGATCGGCGGGTCGGTTGTGCAGACGATCAAGGCGTACAACCAGACCTTCGACCAAACGGTGAAAATCCCGTCAGCGAATGGTACGTCTGTGTCGGTGACAGCCCGGGATTGCTACGACTCCAGCACAGACGGGACCAACTGTGGCACAGCCTCCCCGGCAGTGTCGGTCACACCGTTCGGACCGCTGGGTCCGATCACGTTGACCGTGACCCCGAACAACAACGTGCTCAACGTCACGGCGACTGCCAATGCGAACGGCGCTGCTGCGACGCTGGTCCTCTCCAACACCAGTGGATCGGAGAAGGACTGTGACCAGTCGGCCACGAACACGTCCACGGTGACGATCACCTGTTCGGTCACGCTCGGCTGGAGTGTGTCGCGTACGTTCTCGGCCACCTTCTCCTCCCCGGACACGAACCCGGTCCGCAGTTCACAAACAGCCACCAAGACAGGCACCACCGCGCAACCTCCCGCCATGACACTCGGAAACATCACCGTGACTGCCGACGGGGCCAATCTGACTGCCGTGGTGACCGGCAATGGTAATGGGCTGGGCGCCACCCTCACCCTGACCGGGCCCTGCACCTCCGACTCCAAGTCGGGCACCGGAGCTCTCCAGGCCACCGTGACCTGCACAGTCGGCTACTCATCGTCGGCGTCGTTCACCGCCAAGATCGTCAACACCGACAAACAATCCACCCGAAACGACCAAACCACAACAGGCTCGGGCACCACCGCGGCGCCTCCGGCCATGACACTGGGCGACATCCAAGTAGTAGCTCAAGGTTCGATCCTGGTCGCCACCGTGACCGCCAACGGGAACGGCATCAATGCCACACTCATCATCAAGGGGCCGTGTGATACAGACCCCACCAAGATCGGCTCGATAACAGGCAATAAATCCATGACCTTGTCGAACCAATGCGATGTGGGATATGGCAAGACAGGCAGCTTCACAGCCACACTCACCAATGCGGACACAACCGTCAATCGTCCCAGTCCGCTCACCAAAATGGCCTCCGGCCAGACCGCGGCAGCCTCTGATATGACAGTGACGTTGGGTTCGCCCCAGATCGTCCAGGGGAATGTCACCATTTCGGCTACTGGCAATGGTATGGGTCTAGGGGCTTCACTGACGTTGACCATTACAGGCACAAAATGCTCGGACACTCAGTCAGGAACAGGGACCATGACCGCGACGCTGACGAACTGCGCGGTGGGGACGGGTACGGATCCGACAAGTAATACGGGCCTGACGGTGACAGTCAGCGCGACGATCACCAACACCGACTCGAGTGTGAGCCGACAGCCCAAGACGGCGTCAACCCAGGTCACGACATGGGGGCCCGCCGCATTCAAGCTCTCCGCTGGCGCCCCCGAGTGCCCGGAGTGCACATATCTGCATTACTCATTGCGGAACTTCACACCGAATTCCGAAGTGAAGTGTGTCGCGTATGGGTTGGGTGACAACGGTCAGGACGCGATTGATAAATTTATGGTGAACGCCACTGGGGACCTGGAGAGCGATTCCACGAGTGCAGCGTATGGCACCAACTACAAACCGCCCAATACATGGGAACTCGCCAATGGAATGAGCGGTCTCATTGCACAGAGTGGTCTCAATCCCGGAGGGACCGATTCTGGAGGGTGGGGGTTCATCCCTCTTGTGCCCCTCGGCTATGGGGCGACATGTTCTCAGATGTGATCACAATCAGAGTAGATGAAAAAGGAAATATACAATGTCAATAAGTAGAGATCAGGCGGTATGGTTCGCCTCTACCTTCGACCAGTTGGTCGGCAACGTCGAGTTGGCCATCCGGGGTAAAACGGAGATCATCCGCTTGGCGCTGACGTGCATGCTGTCAGAGGGCCACCTGCTGATCGAAGACAATCCGGGCACCGGCAAGACGGTTCTGGCGAAGTCCCTGGCCAACACGGTCCAGGGGACCCACTCCCGGATCCAGTTCACTCCTGACCTGCTGCCGTCCGACGTGGTGGGCGTGACGATCTATGACCAGGCCAAGCGGGCCTTCGAATTCCACGAGGGACCAGTCTTCGCCACCGTGGTCCTGGCCGACGAGATCAACCGGGCCAGTCCGAAGACACAGTCGGCCCTGCTGGAGGTCATGGAGGAGAGCCGGGTCACCGTGGACGGTGTCTCGCACTCCGTGGGACGTCCCTTCATGGTGATCGCCACCCAGAACCCCATCGAGCAGGCCGGCACCTACCGGCTGCCCGAGGCCCAACTCGACCGTTTCTTGATGAAAGCGGCCATCGGCTATCCCGACCAGGGTGTGGCTGTCGAACTGATGGCGCAGGCCGCCAACCGCGACCGTGCCGCTCTGGTGGGCCCGATCATCGCAGCCCAGGCCGTGGCCCAGATGTCTTCCCTGGCCAACGAGGTCCACGTCGATTCGGCTGTGCTGGACTATGTGGCTCAGCTGGCCATCGAGTCCCGGCGTAATCCTCAGGTACGCCTCGGGTTGTCCATGCGGGCCTGCCTGTCGTACATCCGGGCCGCCAAAACCTGGGCTGTCTCCCAGGGTCGTGAGTTCGTCCTGCCCGACGACATCAAGGACTTGGCTGTGCCGATCATGAGCCACCGCGTCATCCTCAGTGCCGAAGCCCAGTTCTCGGGTGTGACCGTCGATCGAGTCATCGACGACCTGCTCGCCAGCGTCCCGCCGCCAAGCGACCGCTTGCGCGGGTGAGCCATGTCTGGCGAACCTGAAGTGCGAGGCGCGGTCCCCGCAGCCGATGAGGATCCTTCACAGGTGGAGGCCCTAGCCTCTGCCCAGCCGATCGCGCCCGGCGCCCGGTCTCGCGCGCGCCGCAACCCGCTTGGATCCCGGGCATCGGCTGCCAAGAAGCCCGCGCGCAAGCCGGCTCCTCCCCGGCTCCGGCCGAAGCAAGCCCCCAGCCGGCTGAGGACCTGGACCCGCTCGGTTGTTCGGTACACGAAACCGGTCTGGAGCCGCGTGGGATCCGCGTTGAGCATCGTCTCCCCACTGGGCTGGACGGTCATCCTGCTCACTGCTGTCTCGTGGGTGCTGGCCGTGACTGTCCATTGGCTGGAATTCGCCTACGTCACGGTCTTCCTGCTGGTGATCTTGGTGATCGCTCTCGTCCTGAGCCTGGGCCGGCTGAAACTGGGTGTACGGCTGGATGTGGACCCACGACGTGTGACGGTCGGCGACACGGCTGCCACCCGCGTTGAGATCGTCAACCAGGCCTCGACACCGCTGCTGGGCTTGTCAGTGGAGATTCCCATCGGTGAGTCCGCCGCCCGCTACCACCTGCCAACCGTGCCCCCCGGGGGACACTGCGAAGAAGTGACCTTGATCCCGACCTCGCGCCGTGCGGTCATCACAGTCGGACCGGTGATCAGCCAGCGCGGGGATCCGTTCAACGTCTTCCGCCGCCAAGTCGCCTGGACTCCCGCCATCGAATTGTTCATTCACCCTCGCATCGTGGCCCTGGAGTCGCTGGGCTCCGGGTTGTTGCGCGACCTGGAAGGCCAGGCGACCAATGACGTGTCGACCTCGGATCTGGCCTTCCACGCCCTTCGCCCCTACACCCCGGGCGACGATCGCCGCTTCATCCACTGGCGGTCTTCGGCCAAGTTGAGTGCCACCGCGGGCATGGATGCTTTCTTGGTCCGCCAATTCCTCGACACCCGCCGCTCCCACATCGCCGTGATCGTCGACGTGGATGCAACCTCATACGCCTCACAGGCGGAATTCGAATTGTCCATCAGCCTGGGGGCTTCGGTGGCCGTCCGCGCGTTGACCGACGACCTCGACATCACGGTGTTGTGCGGACACCACGCCGCCGTACGTCCTCCGCGTCAGATGGCGCTGGACACCTTCTCCCGGGCCGGCATGGAAACCTACACGCTGGCTGAGGAGACCTCCGCCCTGGTCAAGGCCGCGTCCGACGTCTCCCAGGCCATCGTCTGCACAGGATCGCGCTGCAATGTGGGCACCCTGCTGCGTACCAAATCGATGTTGCCTCAAGAAGTACGGGTGATCGCGTTGCGTTCCGATCAGGGAGCCAGCGTCGGGCTGCGTCAGGCCGGTGGCATGGACGTGATCACGGTGGGGATGCTGGCCGACCTCCCACTTGCCTTGTCAGCGGAGGTGATGGCATGAAAGCGGTCGATCCCAAGGCCAAGACCCAGACTGGTCCCACCCGGACGATGACCAGCCGGCTGGTGAGCCTGCGTCCGGGCAAAGCCGACCTGATCGACGCGGTGTTTCTGCTGGCTGTGATCATGGTGGCCCTGACGGCCTTCGCCACAACTTTTCAGTCGCCGCGGTATATGCTCTCAGCTCTGGCCGGCGCCATCTTCGGCATCGTTCTGGCTCACCTGGCCAACGTGCTGCGCTGGCACTGGTTGATCGTGGTGGTGACCTCAGTGGTGGTCTACTTCCTGGGCGGAATGCTGGCCGTCAATTCGGCGCCGCTGGGCGTGGCCCGTCTGGCCATCGACGGCTGGAAAGACATGCTGACCGTTGTCGCGCCACTTCCCAAGAACAGCTCCTACGTTGTCCTGCCGTATCTCCTGGCTGTGGTCGTGGCCACCTGTGGTTTCGCTGCCGCGAGACGGACGCGGGCCGCCTGGCCGGCCGCCGTCCTGCCGACTGCGCTGGTGGCCGGATCGATCGCCCTGGGGACCCAGCGCCCAGCGGCCGCCGTCCCGGTCGGACTCGGCTATGCGCTGATCATCTTCCTCTGGCTGGCCATGAGGGCTCCGCGGCGCCGCCGTTTGATGAACACCGGTTCGCGCAGTACGGTCAGGATTCTGCTCGGGGCGGTCGTCCTGTTGGTGGCGACATCCGCCTCATTTTTCGCCGGACCGTACCTGCCTGGGCTGGACGCTTCCGACCGTGTCGTGGCGCGGACCTATGTCCAACCCCCGGTGGTGTTGCCCCAACTCGGCAGCCCTCTGGCGAGCTTCCGCAAGTTCTCCTCTCCCTTGCTGGCCAAGCAGGACCCGGACCACAACTACTACAACCAAGACCTCCTGCAGGTCGACCAGGTTCCGGATAACACATGGCTCAGATTCGCGGTGATGGACGATTACAACGGAACAGCCTGGACGGCCACCGGCGGCGGTTCTGGTGCGACCAGAACGGGCTTCCAGCGGATCGGAATCCAGATTCCGAATCCGCCCGAGGGTGCGACGGTCAGTGCCACGATCACCATCGGGGCATTCTATGCCACCTTCGCGAGCCTCCAGAACTGGGTTCCGAGTGTGGGGAACTTAGCCACTGTGGATTACAACGGTGACGATGCGCAGTCCCATATCGCGTCCCAGTACCTCAACGAGTCCACCTCACAGATCTTGTTGCCCGACTCGCTGCAGACCGGGGATGTCATCGATGAGACAGCAGTGCCGTACACTCCGCTCGACATGGTGAACGGACCCGCCATGAATCCGGGGGGCTCGCCCCTGATGAGCGCCCAGGACCTCGGGTTTTTGGCGGACGGCATCGCGAAGGCGGTCCCGTCGGGCCTGGGCCAGTGGGCTCAGCTACAGGCCGCGGCCAAGTACCTTCATGACAATGGATATTGGTCAGATGGAACTCCTCCCGGGGAAGACATTTATCATACGGGCCATGAGGAGGCGCGGTTGGCGGTCTTCCTGAACGGCGAGACCTATCCGGTGGGCAGCGACGAACAGTACGCGGCAGCCTTCGCCCTGATCGCCGAGTCGATCGGCTATCCGGCGAGGGTGGTGATGGGAGCCCAAGTTCCGACGAACGGGACGATCCAGGGCAAGGACGTGACCGCCTGGGTGGAGGTGCTGACCGACGACGGGCAATGGCACTCGATCCTGCCAGGGTCTTTCATTCCGGATCGGACGAAAGCCCCCAAGGACATCCCCCCGGTGCAGACCCCCGACAAGAATGCGCTCGATGTTCCACCACCCAACCCCGTCCAACCGCCGGTGTTCACCTCACCGCGCTTTGTCGTCGGCCAGCACGATGTCGTCACACCCAAAGCCAATCCGTGGACGAGCGGGGTCATGGGGGTCGTCTGGGTCGTCCTGCGCTGGGCAGGCCCTCCGATCGCGCTGATCGCTGTCATCGTGCTCACGATCATCGGTCTGAAAGCCCAGCGGCGGACCAGACGTTCCAAGAAAGGGGAATTGTCGACCCAGGTGGCCAGTGGCTGGGATGAGCTGATGGATGTGGCCCGTGACATGGGGCACAAGGTTCCTCCCGGAACCAGACTGGAACAACTGACGGCGGTGGGACTGCACGAACTGACACCGATGGCCCAGCGGGCCAACCACGCGGTCTTCGGGCCCGCCGTGCTCAGTGCGCCGATTGTCCAAGCCTTCTGGGACGATGTCCGGGGCACTCGCAAAGCCTTGTTGGCTTCTCTGGGCCGGGTTCGCCGTTGGCGGGCACGGTTGAGTGTACGCTCCTTCCTCCCCAAACCCACGACCGTACCAGCTGGTCAGGCGGCAGTTGTACCGGTTGCCACGGTGACGGCGGCGTCGGTGGTGTCATCCTCACCGGGAAAGCAGCCAGGCGTCACCCACGACTCAGAAGCGATGATTCAAACCGCCGATCGCAAACCGGCTGACGCCCCTGAGACCCAGGAAGCTTCTCCGACCGCCCAGGACCCATCCCCGACCGCCAAGGAAGGTTCCCCGACTACCGAGGACGCATTCCCGGCTCCTGACGACGCATCCCCGACCACCGAGGACGGGACCGCCTCGCCGTGAACGAACTGCTGGTCACCTGCCCCGGATTGTTGGACGCGCGACTGCTCTCGCGCGGCAAACGGGTCGCCTATGCGCTGCTGACGGGTTTCGTACTCGCCCTGATCAGTGGTGCGGTGGCCGCCGGTGTGGCCTGGCTGATGGGGTGGTGGTCTCCGAGGCACTGGTCGCAGACGTACGCGACGTTGACCAGTTGGCCACTGATTCGTCTGGTCATCATCGCCATCGTCGCTGTGGGGACCTTGATCCTGATCGGATTGTTCGGGTCGCTGTGGACGGCGATCTCCGGGCGCAACCCGATCGCCCGGATGCTCGGGATGCGTACTGTGCGGGCGGACACAGGCGGCCATCCGGGCGGGGCCGGATTCGGCAGAGCCATGGTCATGGGGATCCTCGGCTTCATCACGGCCGGACTGGTGCCCTTCATCTTGGCGATGGCCTCGCGCGACCCCTACGGCCGCCATTGGCAAGATCGCTTTGCCGGGATGGGCGTCATCGATGTCCGCCATGGCCGCGACGTGACCCGCCGGCCGCCCACGCCGACCGAGGTCCGGGAGCGTCTGACCGCCCCCAGGACCGCGAAGGAGAAAATCGTCAGCGTGCAGGCCGACGCGTCTGTTTTGAGCGGTTCGCCGATGGGTGGCCCACAAGCGGTTTCACACCCACGGATCCCCGGATTGCGCAGTCCGTCGGAGATGATCAATGCTTCCCTCAACTCGCCCTTGTGGGGTCCGGAAGGGGAAGCCGCCGACGTGAAACCAGGCGCGAGTCCCGATCCGGAACCGGACGTGGGGGGACGGACCCTCTCGCCGATCATGGACACTGTCATGGCCATACGGCCGGACAACGCTGGCAAATCCTCAGACACGCCGATCCCGGCTCACCACTGGCTGCTGAGGTTCGACACCGGGCAAACATTCTTGTTGAGCAATACGGCGGTGGTGGGCCGGTCCCCATCGGCCAACCCCCAGTACCCCGGCGCCGCCCTGGTGCGGGTCGAAGACGCCTCGCGCACTGTCTCGAGCTCCCATCTGGCGGTCGGTGGCACGGATCTGGGCATTTGGATCGTGGACCTGGGATCGACGAATGGGTCGGCTGTTATCAGTAAGATGGGACAAGAAAAAGTTGTGTCTGCCAAGACCCGGACATCGGTCGAATCGGGTGGCCGTGTCCGTCTGGGCGATCGGGTGATGAGGGTCGAGGAGGCCAGATCATGGGGGTGAATTGGGCTGAGGGCGACGGATGGGCAGTGGTCTGTAACCATACGCTCGTCTGGCTGGATCCAGCCTGGTCACCCGAGGACGCCATGGCCTGCTGGCACCATGGGATCCAGGATGACTTCTGGGGATTGTCGTCCCGCTTGGCCGGGAAAGCAACCGGGGGGTACGCGCTGCTGGGCTTCGGGGTGGTCCAGGCTGCGGACCGGGACCTGGCTCAGGGAAAACTGGAATCCACTGATTCATGGTTGGTCCGCGACCACGTGCAGGCGCGGCGGCTGGTCGGTCGTCACGCAGCATACGCCCAGTCTGACTTGGCGCCACCCGCCGATCCAGCGCACCCCCACCGGGTCACTCGCGAAACCGGCAATGCCTGGATTCATCTGAAAGGACGACTGACTGTTGTCGCGGCAGGGGTGGTCGTGGTGGCCCGCTCCAACGTCGACGAGTTGCTGGTACGAGGCAGTGTCGACGCGCCCAGCCAGGGGGAACTGGCGTCGGTCGTCGATGTCCAGGTCGGTTCCGCACAGGTTTCGGTGTTCCCCACTGCCGGTGGGGTGCTCAAGTGTGGCGGCCTGCACTGGACTTGCGACCCACCAGGACCTGGGGCGGGTCCGGAGACCGTCATTTTCCAACCCCCTCCTGGACCCGACCAACATCCTGTGGGCGACCCGAAGCTCCCCGGATCCGTCTCACACGTCGGCGGTGTCGCAAAGCCAGTCGATCCGAGCACTCCGGTTCGGCCAAGGTCCAACAAGCCGGTGGTTACTCCGCCGGCTCCCAAGCCGGCACCGGCACCTCAGCCACCTCCCCCACCGTCTCAACCCGAGCCCGTCGCCCCTCCGGACAACCCGTTCACCAACGTGTGGGACCATACGGGGACGGACTCAGTGGAATCAGCGGCAGTCCGTCATGTCGGTGGGGATTCCGATCAGGCTCCCGTACCCAAACCACCTCCACCGTCCAAGCCCGCCGAACATCCCTCTCCCGGCGAACCGGCCGACAAGCCCGGTGGGGGCGCCGGAGTCACCCTGCCTGAGCCTCCGCCAGTACGGGTGCGCGGGAACGCCGGCCTCCCGGTCGACTCCACGTTGGTGATCGAGACCGACGAGGACGAGGCCCCGCAGGGTTTCGGCAAGGCCGTCGTGGGGGGCGAGGAGGTCGACATCCACGACACCGTGGTCATCGGCCGCGCTCCCAGCCCGATACCCGGGGAGCAGTGCACGTTGTTGCGAGCCAGCCACGAGCGCAGCATCTCCCGCAGTCATGTGCTCTTGCGCGTTGTGGGGGACGAGGTTGTGGCCATTGACCTGGGCAGTAACAATGGCACGAAATTGCTCAGACCGGGCCAGCCGGATCAGATGGTGACCACCACCCCTGTTCTGGTCCACGATGGTGACACCCTGGACTTGGGCGAGTCAGTCCACGTCCGATTGGTTGGATTGCCATGACACAAGGAGATAAACAATGAGTACTGTTGAACTCGAAGGAGGACCACTGCGGCGAGGCGAACTCAGGATTGAGTTCGCGGGGGAGTGGTATTCCCCCGATCCAGCTAAGGAATTCGTCATCGGTCGCGAAGGCGATCTGGTCATCGACGAGAACCCGTACTTGCACCGGACCTTCCTGCATCTGCAGAACGCCTACGATCTGTGGTGGATTTACAACGACGGTTCCCGGTTGGCCGCGACACTGTCGGACGGCGAAGGTCGTACCCAGTCCTGGCTCGCCCCCGGTGCGCGGGCGCCGATCGTCTTCGGGCACATGCTGTTGACCTTCTCGGCCGCCTCGACCACCTACGAGATCAATCTGTTCACCCAGGCTCCACCGTTCAAGCCCACCACTGTCGTCCCCGATGTGACAGACGGGAACAATGAGACAATCGGCGCTGTGTCGCTGACTCCCAGCCAGAAGTTGTTGATCGTGGCGCTGGCGGAGACCCGGCTGCGCCAGATCGGATCCGGCCCGGCCGACGTTCCCTCCTCGGCCGCCGCCGCTGCCCGGCTCGGCTGGTCGGCTAGAAGGTTCACCCGCAAGCTCGACAACGTCTGCGAGAAGTTCGACCGGATCGGTGTCGAGGGCCTGCGCGGTGGGGTCTCTGGCGGGTACGCCGTCAGCCGCCGCGTCCGCCTGGTCGAGTACGCCGTGACGAGCCTGCTGGTGACCGCCAACGACCTTCCGCTGCTGGACGACAGTGCCAGTCTGTACGCCGACGGAGACGACGAGGGTGACGAATGAGGCTGAAGCTGACAGTACAACGTCAGCAAAACAGCCATGACCTGTTGGTCACCGCCGACGGGACCGCCACAGTCGGCGACATCGCCGCGGCCCTTGCCGCCGCCCATCCGAGCGAACCGGGTGAGGCGGTCGATCCGGTCAGTGTGACCCTTCGTGTCGCCGATGGAACCGCTTCCAGCCTCGGCCGGCTGCTGGACACCAAGGTCTCATTGATCGATTCGGGTTTGCGGTCGGGAATGCAGGTCGAGGTGGTTGGCTCCCCGCCGATTGAGGCGACCCCGGTGGGCCAGGCCGCGGCTGTGGTCCGGATCGTGGCAGGCCCGGGTGCGGGGGCGGAATACTCTCTGCCCTTCGGATCGTCGACCATCGGACGTGCCACCGACAACTACATCGTCTTGCGCGATGACATGGTCTCCAAGCACCATGCCCGCATCAGCGTGGGCGACGGAGTCGAGATCATCGACCAGAACTCGGCCAACGGTGTGATGGTCGGCGGACAACGCGTCGGCCGGCTGCGTCTGGACCCGGATGACATCGTGACTTTGGGCGACACGGAGTTCACCGTCGCCCAGATCCGGCCCGTGGGCCTGGAGAACCCCACGTCGACCGACATTCCGTTCAACCGCTCGCCCAATGTCCTGCCCCACCTGACGCAGCGCGACTTCCGCCTGCCCGAAACGCCAAAACCCCCAGAAGACCTGCCTTTTCCCTGGGTGGCCATGGTCGCACCTTTGATCATGGGTGGGGTGATGTGGCTGGTCACCCACCAGTTGATCAGCATCATCTACATCTCGTTGAGCCCGATCATCATGCTGGGGACCTTCGTCGACCAATATGTGCGCAACAAGCGCCGCTTCAAGGCATCGGTCAAACGCTTCATCGCCGCGATCGCCCGGGACCGCCAGAAGCTGTCTGGGATGTACGACCAGGACCGTACTGACTTGATCACCGTCTATCCTTCCGTGTCGGACATCTGGTCGTCCGCGATTCGGCTGGGTACCATGCTGTGGTGGCGCCGCCCGGAACACCCGGCTTTCTTGAGGTTGCGCCTGGGAATCGGCAATATCCCGCCGTTCGTCACGTTCACCAGTCAGGAACGCAGGGATGGGATCCCCGAGTACGAGCGTGAACTCGAAGCCGTGATCCACGATTTCGCCACCCTCGAAGACGCACCTGTTGTCGCGGACCTGAAGGTGTGCGGATCGCTGGGCATCTGCGGGGACCACAACGTCCTCGACGGGGTGGCCCGGGGGATCATGGTCGAACTGATCTGCGGGCATTCGCCAGCCGAGGTGGTGGTCGCCTGTCTGACCTCGCGGGCCGGTGTGGCCCGGTGGGGATGGCTGCAGTGGCTGCCGCACACCTCCAGCCCGCACTCGCCGCTGGGGTCGACCCACCTGGCCTGCGACGCTCTGACCGGCAGTGCTCTGCTGGCGAGAATCGAAGAACTGATCGAGGCCAGGACAGGAGCCAAGGATCCCAAACCCCGGGGCCCGGTGGACAAGGAGGACCTTGTCACCGACCCGCAGGTGGACTGGCGCCCGTGTCTGCCCAGTGTCGTGGTCCTGGTCGACGACACGTCCATCGACCGCGCCCGGCTGACCCGGGTCACCGAACGCGGGCCCGACGCCGGTGTCCACCTGATCTGGTGTGCCCAGGCTCCGGCGGAGATTCCAGCGGCGTGCCGGACGTACCTCGAAGTTTCAGACCAAGGCTCGTTTGTTGGTAGAGTCCGGCAGGGAAACACCATTATTCCCGTCCAGGTCGAGACCATCGACACAGCCATGTCCGATCTCTTGGCCCGGATCCTGTCGCCGGTCTTGGATGCTGGTGTCCCGATCGATGACGCGTCGGATCTGCCCAAGTCGGTCAGCCTGGTCAGTCTGACCGGTCAGGAGTTGGCGAGCAGCCCGGACGCGGTGACCACCCGCTGGCGGGAGAACCAGTCGATTCTGGACCGCCGCCCGGATGCGCCCGTGGTTCCGATGCGCCATCCGGTCAGCCTGCGGGCCCTGGTTGGGCACGCCGGTTCCGACATGTTCACCCTCGACCTGAAGTCGCAAGGCCCCCATGCGCTGGTCGGCGGTACGACCGGTGCCGGCAAGTCGGAGTTCCTCCAGGCCTGGGTCCTCGGCATGGCCGTGGGTCACAGCCCGGACCGACTGGCCTTCTTGTTCGTCGACTACAAGGGCGGTTCGGCGTTCGCCCGCTGCCTGGACCTGCCTCACGTCGTCGGCCTGGTCACCGATCTGTCGCCGTACCTGGTCCGCCGGGCTCTGACGAGCCTGCGGGCGGAGTTGCGTTTCCGTGAGCAACTGCTCAACCAGCGCGCGGCCAAGGACCTGGCCGAACTGGAGCAGCGCGGCGACCCCATGTGCCCGCCGAGCCTGATCATCGTGGTGGACGAGTTCGCCGCCCTGGCCACCGAGATTCCGGAGTTCGTCGACGGCGTGGTGGATGTCGCCCAGCGCGGGCGGTCCTTGGGCATGCACCTGATCATGGCCACACAGCGCCCGTCCGGGGTCATCAAAGACAACCTGCGTGCCAACACGAATCTGAGGGTGGCTCTGAGGATGGCCGACGACACGGACTCTTTGGATGTCTTGGGGGAGAAGACGGCCGCGTTCTTCGATCCGTCGACTCCCGGGCGTGCGGCGGCCAAGACCGGTCCCGGCCGGATCGTCCAGTTCCAGGCCGGATATCCGGGGGCTCGTACCCCGGTGGATGCGACCCTGTCTCCGGTCTATGTCTCCGAGATGGATTTCGGATCGGACCTGCCCTGGAGGCTGCCGGAGCGCAAGCTCGACCTGAGTCATGTCGACACCGACATTGACCGGTTGGTCTCGACCATGGTGCGAGCGGCCCAGCAGGAGGAGATTCCCGCTCCGCGCAAGCCGTGGCTGGCCGAACTGGCCGCGGTCTACGATCTGGCCCGGCTGCCGGGTCACCGGGACGACAGTCACCTGGTCCTGGGAGTCTTGGACGATCCCAACGGTCAGCAGCAACCAGTGGTGATGTACGAACCCGACCGGGACGGAAACCTGGCCATCATCGGCGCCAGCGGTTCGGGCAAAACCACGGCCTTGCGGACCATTGTCGCTTCGTCGGTGTTCGCGACCCGTATCGGCGGGCCAGTCTGGGTGTATGCCCTCGACTTCGCGTCTGGCGGTTTGTCCATGCTCGAAGACCTGCCCAATGTCGGCGCGGTCATCCGCGGCGACGATGAGGAGCGCGTCATCCGCCTGCTGCGGACCCTGCGTGCCACCGTCGACGAGCGCTCGATCAGATACCAGAAGGTGTCGGCCTCAGGGATCGGGGAGTACCGCCGCTTGGCGAACGCCCCGCAAGAGGCGCGAATCCTGCTCCTGGTGGACGGCATGTCGGCCTTCCGGGAGGAGTACGAGTTCTCCAACCGTGCTCGGTGGTTCACGGCCTTCGCCCAGATCGCAGCCGATGGCCGCCCCTTGGGGGTCCACATCATCATGACGGGCGACCGGACCAATGCCATTCCCACATCGATCAATTCCACGGTCCAGCGCCGGATCGTGTTGCGCCTGCCGAGCGAAGACGACTACCTGACCATGGGCGCGCCGAAAGACATCCTGACATCGGCATCTCCGCCCGGACGCGGAATCTTGGACGGCGCCGAAATCCAGCTCGGCGTCTTGGGAGCCGATCCCAACGTGGCGGTGCAGGCCCGGACGGTGGCGCAGCTGGCCCAGGCGGCCCGTGAGCGTGCCGAAGTCGTGGCGGCTCCCGGGATCGGCGTGCTTCCCACGATTGTGTCGATGGACGATCTGCCGGTCTCAGATTCACGCGGATTCCCGGTGTTCGCCCTGGCGGACGAGGATTTGGCCGGGGTTGGGACCGAGCCGCGCGGAGCCTTGATGGTGGCCGGTCCCCCTGGTGCGGGGCGTACGAACGCGCTGGTGGCGATCGCATCCGCCATCACCCGGCACACCCAAGCCGGATTGAGCCAGTTCGAGACGATTCTCATTGCCCCCACCCGGACCAGCGTGGTCGCCCGCCTGGCCTGGGGGAGGGTGGCCCGCGGGGACGATGCCATCATCGCCCTGGCCGAGGAATTGATCGCGGAGTTGGCCGATGGATCGGTCGCCGCTGGACGGTACGCCATCTTCGTCGATGCCCTGACAGATTTCACCGGTACGCCCGCGGAGGATGCGCTGGACCGTCTCCTCGTGGCGGCCGTCAAGAACGACCAATTCGTCGTCGGTGAGGGCCAGACCGCCACCTGGAGCCAGGCCTGGACGCTGGCCAAGACCTTCAAAGCAGCCCGCCGAGGTTTGGTTCTTGTCCCCGATGAGATGGACACCGACCAACTGACCGGCACCAATGTCGGCCGCATCCGGGTCACAGACTTCCCCCCAGGCCGAGGCTTCCTGATCGGCGGCGGCACCGGCAGAAAGATCCAGGTGGCCCTCGTCGAGCCGTGATCAGCGGCAGTGGCTGATGCCTCGAGGCAGAGCGATGACCGAGTCGGAGCTGGACGCTTCCTGAGAGTCCTGTGAGGGTTTCCGGCAGAGGTGTTGTTTTTTTATCCCCGGCAGTGCTCTGCGCCCACAGGAGTTGATTGTTCAACAATCCGATTGTCGTACCGTACAGATCGTCGAGGGCTGTCTCCTGATGGTGGGATTCAAGTCCCATTGTGTGCTGTGGGGGCTGGTTGTAGCTTTGAAGTGTTGATAGATACGTAGTTAGTTGGGTTCATGAGTTAGTTGAGTCAGTAAGTAAGCACACTAGTAGACAACTGAAGAAACAATTAGATTCGTAGTTTGTTGTGGCCCGTCAGATCGGGCCGTGATTATTAACAATAGATAAGTTCTCGAGTAAATCTCGTTTAATTAAGGAGTAATTATTATGACTGTTTCCTTCGCCCCTCCGACCCCGGCGTTCCGCCCTGTTGGTGGAAAATCTGTTGGAATGGATATCGATGCTGTTCAGGGTTTGGGCAGGTACGTTGAGACCACTTTGACCCAGGCTGTGCATTCGGCGTTCAATGCCGCCTCGGCTCAGATTCCGAACATCGCCTGGTCCGGCGCCGATGCGAAAAAGTTCGAGCAGACCTGGTCAGAGATGCTCAGAAGCATTGCCACGATCATGAACCAAGCCTTTGAGTCCTTGGCACAAAACATCAACAAGCAGGCGCAGGAGCAAACCACTGCGTCGGCCAACTGAACAAACAGTTGGGCTCTGGCCCCGGTGCTGGTAGGGCAGCGCCGGGGCCAGATTGCGTGTCCGCATGATGGAGGGATCAGGCAATGACGCCTGTCATCCACCGCAGAATTGTCGCCAGGCTTTCGGGATCAAGCGGACTGTCGGATTCGTTGTACCCACTCCCAGGGGCTGCGACAACCTGGTCATGGGAGCGGGTGTCCTGTTTGAAGACATGGTTGGCATCCGGCGGGAACGCAAAAGTGACATTCCCCATCCCCGCAGCACACGCCTGCAGGACCTCACCGTCGGCGTACCTGTCGACCTGGATGTCCTTGCCACCGATCAGTACGAGGACAGGAATCGTGATCCCGGGCAGCGTGTCACAGGCCGACTCAGACCACAGTTCGCGTGCCAGCGGCAGGTTGACCGGTGTCTCAAAGCTCTGCAAAACCATGCGGACCGGCTCGGGTATGGCCGGATCCGGGTCCATCGCCCCACCGGCGTCGAAGCGGGCGCAAGCCTGACGAACCTTTTCCATCAACTCGTCCCCATTCGGCAACTGGGCGGCCTGAAGCCCCAGTTGCATCAGCAGGAGGTCCCGCGTGGGACGCCCAGGTGGCGCCGCCAGGACGATGCCGGCGAACGGGACCGGCTGCTCAGACGCCGCATAGTGCAGCACGTGCAGCGTCCCTTCGCTGTTGCCGAGCCCGATGATTCTGGAGGGGTCGACCAAGCCGGTGCCGACGAAAGCATGGACGGCGCCGGCCAGTTCCTCCAGATGCGATCGCATGCTGATCTTGCCCATGAGGGTGGGCACATTGTCCATCACATGCGGGCCCGAGGCGCGTTTGTCGTACCTCATCGAAGCGATCCCCGCCGCGGCGAAAGCCTCCGCGAATTGCTGACCAGCCCCGTTCGCACCCGCAAGCAGCGGCGAACACCAGTTGCGGTCGGTCGGCCCAGACCCGGCGACCAGGACTACTCCCGGCACCGGCCCACCACTGTCCGGTCCGGTGACGGTCCCCTCCATGGTGATGCCGTCCAACTGCCAGGAAACCTCACGTGAACCAGTCATATCAACCTCCTCGAGTCAACAGTACGCCCAGTGTCGCCCAGCAGCCATGAATCGGCGGGTTCCAGCAGGTAACCCGCTCTGTGGGGAGAAAGCATCGAGCCATAAATAAGATTTCATATAAAGAAATCCAGGAACGCACACTCCTGTGAGGAGATGGGACTTAAGTCCCATAATATGCTGTGGCAAGGGATTTAAGTCCCATTGTGCCCTTCTAGAAGCCACGCTAGATTAGAGGTGTAGATAGATACATAGTTAAGCAGATATGCACAGTAGTAAAAACTAAATAAACCATAGTTCATTGTGGCTCGACAAGATGAGTCACGAGAATGACACAAGACTCGCGAGAAAATCTCGCACTAAGAAGGAGTATTAATCATGACCGTTTCGTTTGCACCTCCGACCCCGCAGTTCCGCCACGTTGGTGGCCAAGCCGTTGGTATGGATATCGATGCTGTTCAGGGTTTGGGCAGGTACGTTGAGACCACGCTGACCAATGCAGTTCACTCGGCTTTCAATGCCGCTTCGGCACAGATTCCGAACATTGCCTGGTCTGGCATGGATGCGAAGAAGTTCGAGCAGACCTGGGCCGAGATGCTCAGGAGCATTTCAACCATCATGAACCTGGCGTTCGAGTCGTTGGAACACAACATCGCCAAGCAGGCGCAGGAACAAATCACTGCGTCGGCCAACTGAGCATTCAGATTAGTGGAACTGGCCCCGGTGCTGGCAAGGCAGCGCCGGGGCCAGTTCGCATGTCCAGGCGAGAAAAGAGGTGCTTTTCCGGGGTAGGAATGAATCGGTGAATTCGTGTCTGACAACAGTACGCAGTGGGCGCGTGGTCGTGTTGATCAGTGCGTGAGGGTGGGCAAATCACACTGCGGTGGTGTCCGCGACACTTGCGCTGACAAGCTCAGCGTCCCCGGCACGTGCCTCGATGGCCTCGATCGCCGCGGTGACGGTTTGAAGCAGGGTGGAGGCGATGGCTCCGGGTTGCCAGGCCTGGATGGACAAATGCCCGTCGACGACACAGATGCTGTGGAGGCGGTTGTCGACCACTGACCACCAGTATCCCCATTGGCCGAGTTGGGTGTCCTGGTCCCAGGCTTCCACGACGGCATGGAGATTGGCTTGTTCCCGGTCGAACAGGGTGTCGCATTGTTCCGCGGTCAGATTCAGTGCCGCAGGGGTTGCATCGCTGATCGGGGTGGCCGGGGCGCGCAGACAGTCAATGGGCGGCAGAACCGCGGACAGGATGGCCCAGATGTCGGTTGTGTGGGCAAAGATCAGTTGGGTCTCACCGGGTACGGTGATTTCGTCGTCGACGGCTGTGATGGGGTCGACGACGATCAGCACGTGGTCGGACACGACGGTGAGTTGGATGAGGACGCCGATGTCTCCCATGGTGCAGGTCAGCATGGCCCGCACAGGTGCATTCATGTGTTCAACCAGGGCTGCGGCAAGGGGATCTTCGCCACCTTCGCCTCGGTCGTCACCGTCAGCAGCTGTCCGTGCCCGTACAAGCAGGTCCTGCCATGTCCCGGAGTCGGTGAGCGTGTGGTTCGCCATGTCAGATTCTGGTGCCGTCGACACCAGCCCCGACCAGATCGGCGTCGCACAGTCCGGCGAGGTCCTCGTCTGCGATCCCCATTCCGGCGAACTCGGTGTCGAGGCTGCTCGGGGCGATGATGCTGGTGGCTGCGGCGATGGTCTGTTGGAAGATCGACGCCACTGCTCCGGGTTGCCAGGCTTTGATGATCAGGTGTCCGCCGACGGCGGTGACCCCGTAGAGGTGGTCGTCGACCACGGTCCACCAGTGGCCCCAGTGGACCAGCGTGTGATTGTCCTCCCAGGCTTCGACGAAGACTTGCAGGGTTGCTTCTTCGCGGTCCAGCATGGTGTCGCGCTGTTCAGCGGTGAGGTGCAGAACATCGGGGGCGGCATTGCGCAGGTGTGTGGCAGGTGCGCGCAGAGCGTAGATGGGGGGAAGCGCCGAAGCCAGGTTGGCCCACATGTCGCTCGTGTGAGCGAAGATCAGTTGGACATCTGGTGCGACCGTCAGTTCGTCGTCGGCTGCGGCGATCGGGTCCACGACCATCAACACCCGGTCTTCGATGATCGTCAGTCCGATCAGGACTCCGACATCACCCAGGGTGCAGGTCAGTGTCGCCCGGATCGGTGCGGCCATGTGTTCGGCCAGCGCCGCCACCAGGACGTCAGGCCCGCCTGCTGCTTTCTTGTCGCCGCGAGCGGCTGCTCGTGCTCGTTTGAGGAGGTCGTGCCATGCATCGGCATGGACTAATGCTTGATTGACCATTTCATTCCTATCTCGTTTTTTCTTTCTCGTTGTTCATTTGGTAGTACGCCGTTAAGTCCGTTCCATCTTGATGGTGATGGTGGATGCTTTCGCCCCTGGTTGGTTGAGGAATCCTGCGTTCTGCAACTCGTTTTGAAAGTTGGTCAGTACGGGATCTGTCGCGTCTTTCACCATGGCTTTTACTTCGCTCGCATAGGTGATGTCGATGTGATCTTGTATGACGTCCGACAAGTGCTTCAAGGGCTTGTCCGGGACGATCACGACGAGGTGGTTGGGTCCGGAGGCGACCGTGTGTTTGGTCAGTGGCAAGGGGGCGCCCTCGAGGTCAAGCTTGGGAACAATGTCGTTCTCCCCGTCGATTTCCAGGAACTTCACGCTCGGATCGATGGAATCGTTGTCCGTCGGCCCCGCGACCGACACCACGTTGGTGACATTGTAGGTTTTCACGAAATTGCTGTCTGAGGCGAGGTGTGCGGCGACCATCGCCCCGCCGGAATGCCCGACCAGCATGACCTGGGCGCCCAGGGGGATTTGCCCGTCCGCCCTGGCCTGGGCCATTGCCAGTCTGACGTCATTCTCGTAGGTCGAGGTTCCCCCTGCCATCGTCACCACATCGCCGTTCAGGTCCATCGGACTGCCGTTGTTCTTCGGCTCGAAATTCTGGGTGCCTGGCAGCAGTATGATCACCCGTACCGTTCCGTCGGCATTCTTGATCGTCATGATCTGGATGAAGCCATGGATCGTGTCCGCGATGTGCTCGAAGGAGATGAGGTCCCCCACTGACTTGGGCGGTGTGGCAGTGACGCTGTGAGATGGCTTCCCGATTTGAGGCTGTCCGTCGTCGAACCAGCCCACCCCCAATATCAGTCGCAAGGGTGAGTCAGAAATCGCGATGTTGAGCTCAGTGCCCAGGACGAGGATCCCGCTGGCGAGCACTCGTGAAGTCTTGGGCCAGTGTCCGGACAGCAGGGTTCCACCTGTCGCCTCCAAGAACAACTTGTCCGCATGCGCTTGAGCGAGGAAGGGCCGGGTGAAGGAATTGGACTGCAACTTTTCACTTATGGCGTGCCAGCGGTCGTCTGGCTCAACCTGGTCCGTGTCCTCGGCGGCGGTCTTCGTGTTCACTGGGCTGCAGATCGGTCCCGGGTTGCCCTGGGAGGGGCCTGACAACTCATTCTTCAGTGTGGAGTCATGCCCTGGCTGGTGGATGCCACTCGTGAGGTCAGCCCATGTGAGTTTAGCCTTGTTCGTCACCCATTCCAGGGCGCCGTGGTCACTGTTCTTGGACTTGGTCAGGACGATCTGCCGGGGCTCAGCGGGGGACCCGGCTGGTGTTTCCGGCTCATGGGTCAAGGACGCCTGGGTCGTGGACCCGGCCTGCGACACCACCGCTGCCTGTTGTTCGGCAGCCTGTGCCCAGTTCTGGAGTTCAGTCACGTTGACTCCGTAAAATCCGATGATCATGGTCGCTCCTTACTCGTGATCCTCTAACCTGCCGGACATTTCTGAAAGTACGATCTGTTGTCCTTCATGGACTTTACGTACCCGGATTTGTCCGATATGGCCAGCGTATGTGGAATCGCGAACAAGGACCATGGGACCTGGTACCCATGAGAGCTATAATGCCTTGTCAAATAGGAAAAGCATAGGCATGGGACTCGGTACCCATATTAGATATAATGCGTGATCACCCTTGAAAAAGATGACGACTTACCGGCTGGCCCACCAGGCGATGAGGTCCACTGGAGCGTGTCGCGTTTCGGCGTACTCGGGGAAAGGCGACGTGAACTTCAGGATCGAGGTGGCGAACTGGACGGTGGCCTCTTCGAGGTCGGTCAGGGCTGAGGTCCACTGGTCGGTCAGTTCAAGGACCGTGTCGTGAGCCATGTAGCCAATAGACATTGTGTTTGTAGGCCTCAGAGGGATATCCAAACTGTGTCTCCACAAGTGGCGGATGCCCAGCTGTGTCGGCACCCCGGCTCGTACGAGATCGAATTCCAAGGTGTCCATCTGGGCTGGCGTGAGATCGAGAACCGCATGCGACATTGCCAGGTGGTCGAGCCACGCCTGGGTGAGCACCCAGCATGCCCCGAGCCTGTCAGAGTCTATGAAACGGCCTGTCATCATCGCTTCCGCATCGTGTCGGTTGGGTATCAGGGGACGAATGACGGCCCCCGATTCGGGGTGGCGCATCAAGGGTCCGAATTTGGAAAACAGATTGTGCGACTGTGCCTTCGTCTCAGGCGGCTGTAGCGAGTCGCTGATCGGGAGAAGCGTCTCCTTCAAGGACGGGGGCGCAGCAAAACATTGGCGGAACTCATCGACGCCGATCGCCCACAAGCGCAACTCTGCTGCCATGTCTTTACGCTATCGCACACCAGCCCTGCTGTGAACCCCGCAGCGGTGTTGGGACACCAGGCGATCCTGCGAGATTTGTCAGTACGAGAGGAGCTGCCCAGGCCTGGCCTGGTGCGATAGGCCTGTGACGCGATCATCATTGGATCTGGATCGCGTCGATCGCTTGCCCTGGGATTCCAGCAACGCCCATGGTCCAGTCGCTCAAGTCGTACTGGTTGATCCAAGGGAGCCAACTGCCGCCCAGGGTGTGAATCCTGTAGGACTTGCCCTGGATGGCCACGCCATCGATGGGTTGTCCGAGGATGCCGGCCACGCCATGGTCCAGGTCGGAGATCCGGTACCGGGTCACTTCGGGGAGCCAATGGCCACCCAGCAGGTGAACTCGGTAGGAGGAAGCCTCGCAGGCCAGGCAATCGAGCTCGTGCCCGATCACCCCGGTGAAGCCGTTGGTCCCGATGACTTCGGGCAACCAGCGGTCACGCACCTTGTCATGGGACTGGTACCTGGTCTGGGGCGGCGGTTGAACGCTCACCCGATCCATCCAGGCGGTGTCCGATACCGAGCCGCTGTCGACCAGGGGAGTGTCCCAGTCCCAGTCGGAAGTACCGACGTACTTTGTGATGTAGGTCACGAAGCTGTCTGTCTCCGCGGTCGCACTGACTGGCTGGGCGAAGTGATAGATGCCCATCAGTTGGCTGACAGTGCGAGCTGTCTGGAGAGCAGGATCACACGTGGTGTTCATCTCATCTGTCTCGTCCAGGTCCTCGATGTAGGTGAGGTCATGTGGAAGAAAAGATGTGATGTTTGCTGATTGATCAGCTGACACATCGATTCTATTGAGAGTCATTGCCTGTCCTTTCCTTCTGACAATCTGCGGTGTGAGATTTCGTGGCCCGCGCCGCGATCTTGTCGTTCACGTGGTACCTAGTCTTGTGACTGTCAAGGGGCTGCGTCAGGGGAAAAGCCAGCGCAAAACCTTCCTGGGGTAACCCCCATGCTGTTTATTACCCCGTGCGGCATTTTTGCCCCCTGGCACACTCACCAGATCGGCATAACCGGCCGCGGCTGCCCCCTGGCGCGAGGCATGACCCGCAGAGTGGGCTCCACCCGAAGTCGGACGGACATTGGCGTGGCCGATGTCTCTGCTGAGCAGTGCCCAGCCCTCACAATTTCCTCGAATGTGACGCGAAATTCTTCGGTACGGTCGTGCCCCCCAGTTCCCCGGGGGTAAACCCAGCCGAATGCCTGCCCGGGGTAACTCCTACGCGGTTCTTTCCCCCTCATGGACCCTCTCTGCCCCCGGTGTCCTGTGGCTTTGGCACTCGATTCGGTTCATCCGACTTCGCGGTGTTCGCTCACGTACTGCCACCCTTGGGAGATATGGTGGACCCAGGAGGTTGCCATGAGCCCAGTGATCGACACCACAGAAATGTATCTGCGTACTGTCTTCGAGTTGCTGGAGGAGGGGGTGACTCCACTGCGGGCCCGGATCGCCGAGCGGATGCAGCACTCGGGGCCGACCGTGTCGCAGACCGTCTCACGGATGGAGCGCGATGGCTTGCTGACCGTTCATGACGACCGCCGGATCCTGCTCAGCGCTGAGGGCGAGGACCTGGCGATTCAGGTCATGCGGCGACATCGCCTGGCGGAACGACTGCTGGTTGACGTGATCAAAGTACCGTGGGCCGAGGCGCATAACGAGGCGTGCAAGTGGGAGCACGTCATCTCGGGGACGGTCGAACCGTTGCTGGTCGACCTTCTTCACGACCCCCAGGTGTCGGTGTACGGCACCCCCATTCCCCGGGTGGGAGACAGTGCTGAATCAGCCATTGCTCATTTTCGTGC
Source organism: Propionibacteriaceae bacterium (assembly GCA_009778725.1). Lineage (GTDB taxonomy): Bacteria > Actinomycetota > Actinomycetes > Propionibacteriales > Propionibacteriaceae > WQYJ01. Next base: position 1,186 of record WRFP01000011.1, on the reverse strand, counting down.
TGATGCCGTGCCGTTGTCCTCTCCGCTCGACTCTCAGGCCACCGCCGCAGGGCGCCTGATCAGGATCGGGGAGTACCTTCAACGAGACACCGACACCTTGCAAGTCCTCTTCGACGCGGGAATCCTGCCCGGAGTCGAGATCGAAGCCACCTGCGACCCCACGTGTCTGACTCTGTTGACACCCACGTACGAGTGCCGTTTGGACGCCGATTGGGCAGAACAGTTGTTTATCTCACCGGTGGGCTGATCAGGCAGTACGGGCGTGGCACCTCGATCGGTGCGGCGCAGTGATATCTGTCAGGTGTCGACGACTGGATCCGTGCATCCGGGCTCAGTCAGGTCAGGCCGCTTGCAGTGTGTCCAGCACTGTGGTGAGGTCGGACTTGCCGAGCGCTCCGGATGTGTCGGTGACCAAAGTGCCCCCTTTGAACGCCATGAGCGTCGGCACGGTGGTGTACCCCAGCCCCTCGAACGTCGCCTGATTCTCGTCAGACGCGTCAACCTGGAGCCGGGCGAACACAACGTCAGTTGACGTTGCAGCCGCCTGGTCGAAGATGGGCAGGAACCGCCGACAAGGCCCGCACCACGAAGCCCACATGTCGACAACTAACATGTCATTCCCCTTGATAGCAGCGTCCAATGTGTCATGGTTAATGATGAGCGGTTCCATTATTCTCCTTAGTTCTTAGCCCGACGCAAGCGATCGATGGATTCGGGCTTACCTTCGATCGTACGCCAAGATGACCTCGATGCGAATCGGTCTGACAGTATTTACCCCACTGGCCCGTGATGCGGCGGTACCTCTGCGACAAGGCGTTTTTCCTCGGCACTGAGCGTTGTCCGCCGGCTCGGGGGCATCCGTACTGCATCCAATCCCAGGACGACCCGTACTGCCGCCAACTTGGCGTACCATTGAGCCGCGCCGATCCGATCAAGGCTGTGTGCAGGCAGCGGATGCGGCCACGGCTGCTCGTTGTCCCACGCCGCCTTTGCGTGAGCCCGCACCCTTGCCGGCGGCCACCCCGCCTCGTCCAGCCCAGCAAGAAATGAGTTCGCACTCCCGTCGCCATCCGGCAACGACATTTCCTCCCCGGTGAGTGCATACCCCAGGAGCGAACACACAGTGGCAACCATATTTCTACCCTACGTCTTTCTCCGGTATCGTAGGTACGCCTGAACAGCACGG
>WRFP01000010.1 GCA_009778725.1 Propionibacteriaceae bacterium | reverse complement strand
GTCGAAATTGACCTCGACATCGGCCAGGTCCTTGATGTCCGCGACGATCGGATGGGTCGTGGGAAGCTGGTCTTGCTGGTAGCCGACGAGTTTGCGCGAGGCCAGGAAGTCCGTCCACGCCCCCGTCCAGCGGGTGTTCGACACGGCAGCCAGATGGCTCATGAATTCGGCGAACGACTCGTTGAGCCACAGGTCGTTCCACCATTTCATCGTCACCAGGTCGCCGAACCACATGTGAGCCTGCTCGTGGAGGATCGTGTTCGCGCGGGTGTCCACGGCCGCCTGGACGGGCTTGGAGCGGAAGACGTAGCGCTCCTCGGTCAGTGTCACCAGCCCGACGTTCTCCATCGCTCCGGCGTTGTACTGCGGGACGAAAACCTGGTCGTACTTGTCGTAAGGGTACGGGACCCCGAAGGCGTTTTCGTAGAACTCGAACCCGCGCCGGGTGACGTCGAAGACCTCGTCCTCGTCAAAGTATTTCGCCATTGACTTGCGCACATAGGCGCCCAGCGGTACGACCCGGCCATCGGTGGAGATGTAGGAGTCGATCCAGCGCGTGTACGAACCCGCGGCGATGGCGATCAGGTAGCTGGAGATGATCGGGGTACGCGGGAAGTCCCAGCGACTGGCGCCGGTCGGGCTGCCATCCTCACCGGTGACGGCCACCGGGCGCGGGGTCGGCTGGTTGGACATCACCGTCCACTCGGACGGCGCCACCACGTGGAAGATGAAACGCGACTTCAAATCCGGCTGCTCGAAGACGGCGAAAATGCGCCGGGCGTCGGCGACCTCGCACTGGGAATACAGGTAGGTCTGCTGGTCGACCGGGTCGGTGAAACGATGGAGCCCCTCTCCGGTATGAGAGTACGCAGCCTCTGCCTCGACAATGAGGGTGTTCTCAGATTTCAGGTGTGACAAGGCGATGCGCGAATCTTTGAAGACGACGCCCGGGTCCAACTCCTGGCCGTTGAGTTCGATGCGGTTGACGGCCGGGGCAATCAGGTCGATAAAGGTTTCGGCGTCTGGTTGCTGGCAGGCGAATTGGATGACTGTGGTGGACGGAAAATTGTCAGTGGTTGAGGTCAAGTCCAGCGTGACGTCGTATCCGCGAACAATGACCAGACGCGACCGCTCTTCGGCTTCCGCGCGGGTGAGGTTGTATCCAGGCATGTGTGGTCCTTCCTAGATCAAGCCGCCTGGCGACGACTTGTCCCATTCTTGCAGGTTCTCAGCAACGACCGAAAACAGCCACCAGGTAACCGCTGTGCCGACAGATCGCCTGGTCATTCTTCCTTGAAGCGACTCCCCCCGGTCAGCGTACATCGGTCCGGCCATATCGCCCAACAAACACTCAAGAGATCTTCTTGATTTCCCCTTGGTGACCGACTACGATCAATGACAGCACGATGTTATAAGGGTTATTTCTTTGACGAAATCCCGACGGGGAAGCACCGGGCCGTGAGGACAGTGCCTTTTGGGGGAGCCTTCGGCTTCTGCGATTCGCGGGGAGAATACAATGACGCACAACAGTAGCTGATTATGAAAATCAGGCAAAGAGTTCGTGGGCGACCGCAATCCGTCAGCGGCGCCGGCAGAGGTAATCCTGCTGGCCCTACCGACTGTGAGTGTCACCCGCGTTGGAGTCAGTACCGTCAACTGCGGACCAGCCAACACCACTCACGCGACGTGGTTCGCTCGGCCCGAGCGCACCGATTGCTGGCGTCGCGAGTGACGCTGTGGGGGTGCGATGGGTCGGCGAGTGGCGTGAAGGCAGACTGGACGTCTGTTGAACGACGCCCGACGAGCCAGCGTACCGGCACAGGGGCGCGCAGTAGCCATGAATCGGTGAATCCGGGCTATGGTCCAGCGCGACCAGTTGGCAGACGACTCCGATCAGGATTCAGCCAGGGCATCCGCCCATGACACCTGAGACAACGCGGTCCCCGATACAGGCGTTGCGACGGTGCCCCAGGAGACGGAGCCCTGGCTGAATACCTGCGATCCGGAACGACGACATCGCACGGATGAGTCGTCCCCTCCAGTCCTCGCTGGCCTGAGTCCCCCTATATCTCAGGCCAGCGAGTTATTCCCCCGGATGAATCGGTCGGCCCTCGCCGGTTCCATCACCGCCGCCTGATCACCAAGTGAGCGCACGGCCAGTCATCTGAGGGTCCCGTCCCCTGACAGTCCCGTCGTCAGAATGTCCTGTCGTCACGCAGTGCCGTCGTCAGACAGAACCGTCGTCATGACCACTGCCCGGCGTACCTCAACTGCCTGTCGCCGCGAATTCGTCGTCGGACGGGGCGCGGAAGCCGGAGTCCGGGTCATCGACGAAGCGGGACATCCGGCCCTGGAAAATCACGTGGAGGGTGTCCGTACGCCCATTTCTGTGTTTGGCAACGATGAGGTCTGCTTCACCGGGATGGTCTTCCTTGTTATAGAAGTCGGCACGGTGGAGCAGGACCACGACGTCGGCGTCCTGTTCCAGCGAACCCGATTCACGCAGGTCAGACAGCAGTGGTTTCTTGTCCGCCCGGGCCTCGGTTCCTCGGTTCAACTGAGAGATCGCCACGACCGGGATGTCGAGTTCTTTGGCCATGAGTTTGATCTGGCGCGAAAACTCCGAAACCTCCAACTGACGCGATTCCACCTTGCGCCCAGAACTCATCAGTTGGATATAGTCGATGACCACCAGTTTCAGGTCGTGGTGTTGTTTCAGCCGCCGCGCCTTGGCCCGGATCTCCATCATCGTCAGATTGGGCGAATCGTCGATGAACAGCGGCGCCGCACTGAGCCGGGAGGTGACTTGGGACAGATTTTCCCAGTAGTCGTCCAGACGACCGGTACGAATGTTTTCCAAGGGTACGGACGCCTCAGCCGACAACAGCCTCATCATGATCTCCGAAGCGCTCATCTCCAAGGAGAAAATGGCGGTCGTCATGCGGTTGTGGATGGCCGCGCTGCGGGCGACATCCAGGGCCAGCGTCGACTTGCCGATGGCCGGACGCGCAGCGACGATGATCATCTGGCCGGCGTGCAAACCATTGGTCAGCGAATCGAGTTCGGTGAAGCCGGTCGGCACCCCGGAGAAGCGGCCCCCGTGGGATGCCAAGGCGTCCATCTCGTCCCAGGTGACCTGAAGCAGGTCGGACACCCGGCGATAATCCTCACCCGACGTGCCCTCCGACACCTCGTAGATGGTCTGCTGGGCCAGATCCACGATTTCGTCCACATCGCCCTGCCCGGCGTATCCCAACTGAGCGATCCGGATCGAGGCATCCACCAGACGTCTGAGGATCGCCTTCTCCCTGACGATTTCGGCGTAATAACTCGCGTTGGCCGCGATGGACACAGCAGACAGCAAGTCGTGGATATAAACGTGTCCGCCCACGCGGGCGATCTCTCCGCGCTTGGTCAGTTCGGCGGCGACGGTGATCGCGTCCGCGGGTTCTCCTTGACTGTATAAATCAAGAATGGTGTCAAACACCAGTTCGTGAGCAGGTTTGTAAAAGTCCACACCCCGGATCACGCCCATGACATTGGCGATTGCATCCTTGCTCATCAGCATCGCGCCCAGGACAGACTGCTCGGCAGCCACATCCTGCGGAGGAACTCGGTCGGGGGCCTCGTCGCGCGTGTACGAAAATTCGTGGGCGATGGTCACAGACTTTCCCTCCTCTCCTGTGCCAGCGGGTCATGCTGAGATGCTTCGGCGATGGCCAGCCAAGTGATACCCGTAGTTCTATTCAACGGTCGCGATCAGGCTATGACACGCCTCCGACATTTTTTCTGCCAGGGTGCTCTCAAGGCTCCCACGGCGCATGATGACCACCATCAAAGACACCACCCCATCCAGCAGAATCGCCATAATCAAGTGCAGTGTCAACTCTTTGCGTATGATCAAGAAGCGGATCCCCGAAGCCCGGATGCACCGATCCATTACTGCTGCACAACGCCAGCAATCCGTGCATCCAGGCTAAGCCCGAATGCACCGATCCATGGCTGCTGCGCGACCCTGTGGAGGCACGCTGGCTCGTCGGCCGGCGCTCAACAGACGTCCAGTCTGCCCTCACGCCACCCGCCGACCCATCGCACCCCCACAGTGTCGCTCGCGACGCCAGCGATCGGTGCATTCGGGCTAAGCTCATGCGCCCAACCTACCCTCCGGATACCTCGATTCCTAACCCTCGGTCCACACAGGATGTGGATGGAATCTGCTCTCAAGCGAGGAGTTATCCACACAGGCATGTGCACAGCTTGTGAATAGCCGGTGCATGGGCTGAAAGACACGCCGTACCACTCGGTCAAATGTGAACAGGGGCCAAACGACAGCAGAAATCGAGGGGAATTCCACGATGTGGATTTCCCCCGGACAGTCGTACGGACAACGTCGGCGCGGGCCCGCCCGCGAGCCATTCATGCGATGTGAGAACGGGTTTTACCCACAGAATAGGGAGTTGGCAACGGATCTGGCTCCCTATAGATAGTGTCGTTGTGTCCGCACTTTTCTCACCAGACAATCGGGCGACGAGGTGTCCGGACAATGTCACACATCAGTTCATCGAACTGAGGACCCGTCGGCCCAGATCCACCCGGTCACCTGACCCTCCAACGAATTCATCCCCACGAATATCCCGTCGCCAAGCGAGTTTATCCACAGTTATCCACAGGACCGTCGGGTCGCCAACAACAGTCAGGCAGTGGTCTAGCGATTTCAGGATCCTCACCCCCATGCGGGTAATATGGGTCACGGTCCCAGGTTGGCATCGCCGAAGCGATGGGTGGAACCTGGAAAAAGGAGGGCGCATGCGCGTTCGGTATGTTGTCACGGGAATGACCTGTCAGCACTGTGTGGCCCACGTGACCGAAGAGGTCTCGTCGGTTCCCGGGGTGTCGGCAGTGGAGGTGTCGCTCGATGACGCTTCCATGGTCGTGGAATCATCAGACCCGATCGATTTTGCCGCCATTTCAGAAGCCGTGGCTGAGGCCGGGGAGTACACAGTTGCCCTCGCCACTGCATGATGTCTTGTCGTCGGCGACGTACCGAAGCTGGCGTACAGACCGGAAAAATGAGCACCCACGAGCAGCCGGAGTATACTGCATTACTCCCTGTCATGTGGGATTTAACCTAAGTGTTTCTCAGGATTCTCTTGGTTTTTGGACGGGGATAGACTAAAATCGTACTGCGGTTAGACGGGGATTCCCCGTATGGGATGAACAAGGAGTGATGCGTGTCTGTTGTTAAACCGATCGTCTGGTCAATCGCCGGGATCATGGCTGTAAGCCTTTCCGGCGCCGGACTGAACATGGCGTTCGGCCAAGACGTCACACTCAGCGTCGATGGCTCGACGACGACTTTCAGCATCGTCTACGGCTCCGTCTCTGAGGTCTTGGCCTCCCACGACATCGAGTTGAACTACCGGGACAAAGTCACCCCAGACCTGGGAACCCCCGTGACCAACGACATGATGATCACCGTGGAGTACGCCCGACCCATCGATTTGACCCTGGACGGGCAAGACGGCATCTATTGGACCTATGCCACCAACGTGGGCAGCGTCATCAACTCCCTCGGACTCGGCCAGACGGCGCTGAAGCTTTCGGCATCGCTCGACACCGAGGTCCCCCGGGACGGGATGACCCTCAACGTGAAGACCGGTCACAATGTCTCTGTCTTGGCGGATGGCCAGACTCAAACCATCCACTCCTTCGGAACCGTCGCAGACACCCTGACAGAACTGGGTCTGACTTGGACCGACGATGACATCATTAGTCCGAGTTTGGACACTGCCCTGTCCGATGGTCTGGCCATTTCGATCGTACGAGTGGCGCAGCAGACGGTGACGCGGCAAAGCCCGATCCCGTACGACACCCAGAATTCTGACGATCCGAGCGCGCCTGCGGGCAAGGTCACGGTCGTGACCCCCGGAGTCGACGGCGTCATGACCCAGACTGTCGTTCAGACCACGCACGACGGAACAGTCGTCGACGAGACTGTGGCCAGCGAAGACGTCACACTTCCACCGGTCACCCAGGTCACCACGACCGGCAGCAAGCCGGCCACACCGACACCGACTCCGAAAGCCAGCCCGCCTGTTTCCGTGACACCCGGCTCAGCCCAGGCGATCGCGTACGACATGGTCAAGGCCCGAGGCTGGGACGACTCCCAGTTCCAGTGCCTGGTCAGCTTGTGGAACCACGAGTCCGGTTGGAACGTCAGTGCCCAGAACCGGTATTCGGGCGCCTACGGTATCCCACAGGCACTGCCAGGCTCGAAGATGGCTTCGGTGGGCGCCGATTGGCGGACCAACCCTGCCACCCAGATCACCTGGGGCCTGAGTTACATCACCGGGCGGTACGGGACTCCGTGCGGCGCCTGGTCATCGTTCCAGGCCAAGGGCTGGTACTAAATCTTCACAGACGTCGAGCGTCTGCCTCGCACATAACTACTGGGGGGAGTGCGAAGCAGACGCTCGACTTGTCTTGTGGGTGGTCAGCGGGACACCCGAGAACAGGGACACCCGGGTCACGCCACGGGAGCGACCTTCTTCAGCCGGTACAGCCGCAACTGGGTCTTGTCGTCTGGATTGGGGATGGCCACGCGTACCGACGATTCCGCACCGAACGATGACTGGCCGGTGATGAAGATGCCGGCCGGAATGGTCTGGTCTGCCTGGCGGGCCTGGACGGCCCCGCTGGTCAGCGTCTTGGAGACGGCTTTGCCCAGGTCTTTGACGTAGCTGCGCGCCTCCAGGCTCTTCGGATTGGTGGATGCCCGAACCGACATGTGCTCAGCCGCAGTCGTCACCCAGGCGGGGGACACCGACGGGGAGCCGATGACGTACAGCCGGGCACGGGTACGACTGGAGACAGTCACGACGATGTGGGTGGGCACGAGTTCGGCCACGAATCCGGCCTGGACGAATTGGCTGTGCAACTTCGACAGGGCCGAACTTGTGGTTGCCCGCCGCACGATCCAGGCCACAACGATGAGCGGAATCGCCACGATCGGGGCGTACACCATGAAAACGATGATCGGATCAACCACGCCAGAACTGCTCTTGACAACGAAGAACTCACGCAGAAACTGGTTCCAGGCGATATGGTACTGCGTGATCACTCGGATCGTCATGGCGAGGTTGTAGAACAGCGCCAGCACAGCGAGCATCAGCAGGGCGGCCACAACAGAGTCAGCCGACCCAGCGTACCGGATGGACTTCTTGAAGCCCTCTTCGGTGCGCAGGAACTGACTGAGTTGGGGATACCGATCCGGGGGTGGCGGCCCAGAAGGTCTCTGCTGGGCGTCACCTTGAGGATCCTTTTTCTTCACGTACGGCACACAGTTCCCTTCTCGGCAACTCTGAAGACGAGTGACCCTGATGGCCAGGGGTTAGTCACCACAGTACAGTACCAGCGCGATAGCACGCCGGGTACGACAGACGACACCCACCACGACCAGGGTGCCCTCCTACAGGTAGGCGGGCAAGCGGCGCCGGACCCAGAGCATGATGACTCCCATCCCGGTCAGCAGGAGTCCGGTCAGCAAGACGGCCATGGCCCACGGGTTCGTGGTCAGGATCGTTCCGCCGGACTGGACAGCGCTGACGGGGACGATCCCGGAGGCCACCACAGTGGCTTGGATGTTCATTCCGGCCTCATGCTTGACCACAACCGTGTTCAGTTGTGCCGCTCCAGTGCCTGGCTGCCCAACGGACCCACCCGGCTGTGTGGGCGATGGGGCCCCCATGATGGGTGCCCCGGTCCATGTCCCGGTCAGGGTTTCGCCGTAGGACAAGCACTGGGCGGGCTGGTTGACCGGGACGGTGTACTGTCCCAGGCCAGGCAGGGTGAGCGACGTTGGATCGACGGCGTCAGCGGGAATGGGGGTGTCCCACTCGTGGACAACCGTACCCTTGGTCCAATCCACGCCCTCGCAGGGATCGGCCGACGTGCCCGGATCGTTCGGGTTCTTCGGATCGACGCGGACGAGGATGCCGTGGATGTCCCACGTGATGTCACTGCCGTCGACCTGGCTGACCAGGCCGGCGATTGTCACCGAGTCGCTGATGGTGTCTCCGGGTCGGACGGACTGTGAGGAGATCGCCGTGGTCACCGTCGGCAGCCCCGACGAAACGGTCGTCGTCTGGGCAGTTTCCCCGCGCGGATGGTCGGTGGTCACCGTACCGTCCGGCCAGGTCCCGGTCAGGGTTTCCGCGTACGACAAGCACATCGCCGGCTGTAGGAGCGGAATCTGATAGGAACCGATGGCAGGAAGAGCCACAGTCCCGTCGGCTTTGATATCGCTGGGGGGCACCAGCACCGAGAACTCATCCGCCGAGGTCGCGTGAGTCCAGTCAGCCGAGGCACACGAACCATTCGCATCGGGGGTGGTCTGCCAGACATCGCCGGTGACGACCCACGTGACTGGCTGCCCGGAAACCTGGCCCACCACACCGGTGGCATGAACGGCGTCGGTGATGGTCTGGCCGGGCGCGGCCGTCTGTGCGGAGGTCTGGGTCGCCACGGTGATCTCATGACGATTGACCAGCACAGTCTGGGCAGCGTCCCCGGCTTCGTGGTTGACCGACATGGTCCAGCCCGCCGGTGTCGTCCCGGTCAGCGTCCCCGCCGCCGAGTAGCACGCCGTGTCCGAGTACGGAGGAACAACCCAGGTTCCGACACCGGACACCTTGGCGGACAGGTCCGCCTGGATCTCCGCTGTGGTCAGCGTGTGCGAACCGGTCATCGCGGGCGTGGATCGCGTCCAATCGACCTGGTCGCAGGCACCCGAAACCGGGGCGGCTTTGTACCATGTGACGTCGATCCGCCAGGTCACCGGCGAACCCTCATAGGTCGGAATCAGGTTCGTCAGCGACCACGAGTCGGAGGCCGTGTCACCCGCGACCGCCTGCTGGAGGTGGGCGGTCGAGGTGATGCCGATCTGGCTATTGGCCACCGACGCAATCTGGTCGATGGCACCTGGGGAGTCGCCGGCCGACATGGAGGTACTTCCGTCGGCGGAGACGCCCGTGAGTCTCTCCCCGTAGGTCCAGCAGGCGGCAGGCTGGTTGGCAGGAAGCGTGTACTCTCCCAGGCCGGAAATCTCGAAGGTCGCGTCTGGCCGGTAGTCCGAATCTTGAAGCGAGTACGTGTACTCGTTGACCACGGGAGCAGTGCTCCAATCGGCAAACAGGCACGAGCCTGACGCGTCAGGTGCGACAGGACCGTACAGCTTACCCTCAAGGGTCCATGTGATCGGCTGGCCGTTGACCGACGGAACCACGCCGGTCGCCTTGACCGTGTCCGAGACGACTGTGCCCGCCATGGGAGTCGGATCGTTGATACCGGTACCCACAGTCACCTCGCCCAGGGGGGCACAGGTCGTTTGGGCGGGATCCCCCACCGGATGATGGATGGTCGAGGTGGACCCGTCCGATCCCACGATGGTCACATCCGCCGCATACGAGTAGCAGCCAGCCAGTTGCTCGACCGGTAACGAGAACGAGCCCATGCCGGTGAGACTGGCCGTCCGGTCAGGCCCGACCATGGCGGCCGTGATGGGGGTCGTCCATTGTTTGGCCACCGGCGCGTTCGTCCAGGCTGCGCCAGGAGCGACCGGGCCGTACAAAGTCCCTTGCCAAGTCCAGGTGTACGTGACTGAGGTCGGATCGGTCAGAACGACGTTGGTCACGGTTCCGGCGTCGGTGATCACCTGGCCGGGCAAGGACGCGGTCGCCGACACCTGCGAGGTGACGACCGCAGTGCTCGGTGTGAGCAGGACCGTCTCATCGGGATCGCCCACCGGATAGGCAACTGTGGTGTCGATCGTCCCGTCGGGGTTCTTGGCCGTCAATAACTCCCCATAGGACACACACTGGTCGACCATCAGGCCGGGCACCTGCCACGGCCCCAGGTTGGGAATCGTCGCCGAGCCGTCGGCGTGGATGTCTGTGGCCTTGACATCGTACGAGAAGGTCGTCGCTGCCGGCGCACCCGTCCAGTCGATGCCGGCGCACGATCCGTTGTTGGCCGGAACCGGGCCGGACAAGGTCCCGTCGATCGTGTAGTCCAGGGCGGTGGTCAGATTGCCCAGCACGACTGTGTCCGTCAGGGTGTCACCGGCCGCCAGTGTCGTCCCCGAGGCATGGGTCCCGAGGGTGGGTGCCGGCTGGAGGACCTGGAACTGGATCGGCTGGGGGCTGGCCAGCGAGCGGGACGGCAGGGCCATAAAGAGGTATTGGGGATTTGCTCCCGCCCCGGTGTAGCCGACCGGCAAACTCGGAGCCACACCGTTGAATTCCCAACGAATGCTGTACTGCCCCGGTGTGCTCACCGTGTAGGTCGCCGTCGCCGTTCCGGTGCCATCCGTGGTCACCGAGCCGATGGAGTGGTCCGGCTGATCCGGAGCGGTCACGTAGAAATCGACCGCATAACCAGCCGGAATGCCGGGGAAGGTCACGCTGTCCGTCAACTGCTCTCCAGGCTGGGTGACGGTGGCGGCATTGCTGGTCTCCTGGACGGTCGCGCCATCCCAGGAGTTGGCGTACTGCCGGGCTTGAGTGACCAGGGCCTGCGTGTCCGGAAGAATGCCGAGTTGGTCGGCGATGAGTTGCCCGCGCGACCCATCGGCGAACACATCAAAGTTGTAGTCGGTGTTTGGCGACCCATCCAAACCGGAGTGGTCATAGCCCAGTACGGTCAACATGGCCATCCGTGCGATGGCCGCATTGGCATCCGTACTGCCTTGTTGGACGTACCAGTTCGAGATCCAGGCCGCCTGATTCAACTGTGCCTGCGTCATCTGGTCGCCCTGGCCGTTGGTCCAGGCGGTCAGCGTCGCGAGATCGTCAGGCCCGTCACCGTAGGGGATTTCCCCTGCCGGGGTCACGCAGAACGCCTCCCCATCGGGGGTGTCGTAAGTTCCGGCCCACACGGCCTCAGAAGGAGCCCAACTGACCAGAGTCCCATAAGTCCGGCCCTCAGTTGTCACAGCCTGTGCCGAGCCCACGAGCGCCGTGGCCCCGCCGACAGTGGACAGCGCCAGACCGAGGACCAGGAACAAACGTCCCACCCGTTCCATCCACAGTGGATACCTGCGACGGGCCCCGTACTCCAGCCTCGCCATCTTCTTTCGGCGCGAGCCTGCCCTTCGTACTGGTACTCCATGGCGTCCGACATTATTCATTCCTGAACTCCTCACCTTCTGTGCCCGTAACCGTAAACGGACAGTGGCACCGATCTTTGGAGGACCCTTGGGGGGAGGAGGACCACCGCATCACAATGATTCGCAAGAAACCGACCGACACCGCATGACTGACAATAATCACGACTGAGATACGCCGGTCGGGCCCTCACATAACCACGACTTTTTCATGCTACCATCGCTGGCCGCGACCGCTGAAAGTTAGTCACAGGCAAAATTCATGGAGTAAACCACGTTGTACATGGCCCAATGAGCCAGACAACAACAACCGTACTGGGGAAAAATAATCTCGGATCTGGCGCGCCTGGAGGGACTTGAACCCCCAACCTTCTGATCCGTAGTCAGATGCTCTATCCATTAAGCTACAGGCGCTGGAAGCAGAGACAGTCTACGCTGTCCCACCCCATCTGCCAACTCACCGAGGTGAGGTCGCCAGTACGGTCATGGTGCTTACTTGGCACCTGGACTTGGTTTGCGCGAGACTAGTATCAATGAGTGAGACTGGCACCTACCGCCGCCGGATGACGGCCGCCGAACGCCGCGACCAATTGATCGGTGTGGCGCGGATCTGCTTTGCCGACAAGGGGTTCGACGGAACCTCCATCGAGGAGATCGCTGCGCGCGCCGAGGTCAGCAAACCGGTCATCTACGAGCATTTCGGAGGGAAAGAAGGGTTGTACGCGGTGGTGGTCGACCGCGAAGTCAACACGCTCTTGCACTCCCTCAGGACCGCCATCACCGACCCGGGTGCGGGGTCTCGCCGGCTCCTCGAATTGGCGACACTGGCCCTGCTCGACTACATCGAATCCTGCCCCGAAGGCTTCCAGATCATCATGCGCGACTCCTCGGAACTGGGCGGCTCGGGTTTCGCTTCCATCCTCAACGACGTCATTGTCCGGGTCGAGTCAGTGCTCATTCCCCGGTTCGAGGCCCGCGGGTTCGACCCCAAATCAGTGCCCCTGATCGCCCAGGCCCTGACCGGACTGATCGCCATGACCGGGCAGTGGTGGTTGGACAATCCGGAGTACTCGAAGGAAGAAGTGGTGTCGTACCTTGTCAACCTGGCTTGGAATGGGATGCACCACCTCGACATGGACTTCCATCTGTCGGGCGGGGCGATCACGTCGTGACGCTGGAAAATGCTGGATGTCCTCTCCGCAGTGCCGCAAGCTGATTTCCGGTACCGTCTTGTAGACTCGGGAATGACATGAGCACCGACGCCTCCGCGGCACCTTTGGCTCCCGACAGCGAGCCTCAGGGCCCGGTTTCCCAACATGACGAACGGACAATGCCCGTCCAAGGCACTGTCCGGGCACTGTTGGACCGGTTTTTGACACGGAACAGTACAAACAGCGCGGACTCCTCAGCGACCACCACCCGACAGCTCGGCGGAGGATGGACGACGAGCCCCAGCAGCACACCAGGGCAAATGGTGCTTTCTCCCCATACTAGCCCTTACCCGAATATCCCGAGTGTGGGAGTCCAAGACAATCCTGCTGCCATGGTCCGCAATCCCTCTGACCTGGTCGGAGTGGTGGTGTCGGCACTCGGCTTCATCCTGGTCTGCCTCATGGCCGTCTACGCCCACAACACCATCGGGGGCCTGTCGGCCGATGTCAACGATATTGCTGTTGTCCAAGATTTCACCAGACTGCTCGGGAATATCCTGTCCGTCCCAGTGACTGTCCTGCAAGTGGTCGTCATCCTCTTCCCCCCCATCGCAGTCGGCCTGGACCTGCTCCTGCGGCGCCATCCCATGGTGGCCCTGCAAGGACTCCTGGCCGCGATCGGCGGAATCATCCTGGCAGCCACTACCGTTTTCCTGCTCAACTTGTGGAGAGGGTCGTCCCTGACCAAGGGGCTCATCCTTCAAAGTGGATCCCCCCAGACGCTCACCATGCCCTTCTACATCTCGGCCATCACGGCCCTGCTGACCGCGGTGGCGACGCCAGCCAGCCGCCGCTCAATCAGATGGTCGTGGAATCTGCTGTGGATCGCAGTCGTGGTGGCCGTCCTGATGTCAACGGTGTCGCTTCCCGCAATGGGGCTCGCCCTCATACTCGGCCGGATGGCTGGATACGCCATCAGGTACGGTCTTGGCGTCGCCTCACGCCGTGCTTACGGAAGTTCGCTGGTGGAGGGGGTCCAACGAGCTGGGTTCGCCCCGGTCAGCATCGACCGGGTGTCGACCGTCCGGGTCAAGGAGACCGGGCAGGGGGTCCCCGGGATACAGACCCCACAGTTCTTCTCCGACCACCGGTTGTACATCATGAAGACGGTGACCAACAAGATGTACAACGTCATCGTCCTCGATGGAGACCGCCAGGTCATGAGCATTCTGTCCCGCGCCTGGCGCTATTTGCGCTCACGGGCCGTGGATGGCCGTACCAGCTTGTCACTGCGCCAAACCGCTGAACGCACGGCCTTATTGTCCTATGCTGCGCGGTCCGCCGGCGTGTCCACCCCGGCTGTGCTGGCCATCGCCGAAGCCGACGACTCGATGTTGATCGTGCGCGAGGCCACCTGTGAATCAGTTTCTTTCGCCGACATCGACGTTGACGAGGTCACGGACGAATTGCTGGACACCATGTGGGACCAGGTCCGCCGGGCGCATCGCTGCGGTATTGCCCACCGGGCTCTGACTCCGGACAGTTTCTGGGTGTCACCGGCCAGCGGTGAGGACAGTTCTGGGCCCGCACAGGTGTGGCTGCTCGGCTGGGAGACTGGCGACATCGCCTCCTCCGACCTGGCCCGCCGCATCGACCTGACCCAGTTGGTGGCCCTGATCTCAGCCAAGGTCGGCCCGGAGCGGGCCTTGGCATCGGCTGGTCGCAACCTCAACGAACAAGACATGGCCAGTGTGGGTCCTTTGCTGCAAGTCCAAGCTGTCCCCCGGGCCACCCGCGAAAAGATGGGCAACGCCAAAGAAATCTTGGCCCAACTGAGAACTGACCTGGTCCATGATGTCCCAGAAGCCATCACCCAACCGGAACAACTCACCCGTGTCAGGGCGCGCACCATTCTCATGGTTGGCATTGTCATGATCGCCATCATCATCGTCTACGGCACCTTCAGCTTCGGCACAATCTCCACCGCAGTGCGAGGCGCCGACTGGCGCTGGATGATCGCGGCCTTCGGTGTGGGACTGCTCGGATTCGCCGGCGCAGCCATCACCTTTAAGGCTTTCTCACCAGTGAAGTTGTCGTTCTGGAGGTTGTACGGGTGTCAGGTGGCAGCCGCTTTTGTGAACGTGGCTGTTCCTGCAGGACTGGGGACCGCTGGGGTGAACCTGCGCGTACTGACCAAGAAAAAGGTGCCAACCCCACTCGCCGCCGCCACTGCGGCACTGGCGCAAGTCACAACCGTCGTGGTAACCACCTTGTCTCTTGTCATCGTGGGAGCGGTGGCAGGATCGGCCCTGTCGAAATCCACCCAAGACTCGTCGACATCCCAGGGCCCGCCGACGATACTCATCGTCATCCTCGTCGTGGCGGCCCTCGTCGGCGTGGTTCTGCTCATTCCTCGGTCGAGAGCGTGGGTGGTGTCTCGCCTGATCCCCCTGCTCAAGCAAACCTGGCCTCGACTGGTCGAGCTGGTCTCCAGCCCCCATCGCCTGCTCCTTGGCTTGCTGGGAAGTGTGATCTCGTTGCTGTCCTACATCACAGCTCTCCAGTTCTCCGTCTACGCGTTCCACCTCGACATCAACTTCCAGAGTTCGGCCCTGGTCTACCTCGTTGGCACATCGGCTGGGTCGATCAGCCCCACACCAGGTGGCATGGGCACCATCGAAGTCGCTGAAACTACGACGCTGGCCGGCGTCAGCTTCAACCTCGCCAACCTGGCGTCGACGATCATCATCCTCTTCCGAGTCGTCACGTACTGGATCCGCATCCCCATCGGGTTTTTCGTGTACCGGTTGATGCAACGACTGGGAGACCTCTGATCAGGGGATCGGTCAGAATTCGGCGGTGCCAGCTCAATTCGGTGGATACCAGCTCAATTCTGAATGATCATTGCTCCTGGCACAGGGCCGGTGACCGGTTGTACCTGACGGGCGACACCCTGGGATGACAGGGCGACGGCCAGGTCGGTGGCGGCTGACTCGTTCTCGACGAGGAAGGCGACGGTTGGCCCGGAACCAGAGACAATGTTCCCTAGGCATCCGGCCCCCTGGCCCGCCCGTACTGTTTGTTTCAGCTCTGGGACAAGGGAATACGCGATCGGCTGGAGGTCGTTGACCAAGGATCGTCCCACGCGGGGGACGTCGCCTGAGGCCAGCGCCATCATCAGCTCCCGGGGCAGTTCCGGAGCACGTCCGGCTGTGGCGGTCGCCGTTCGGTCGAAGCGGGAGTACGACTCGGCGGTGGACACTTCCCGGTGGGAAAACGCCAATACCCAGTGGTAGACACCCCGGCTGAGGACCGGAGTCAGCTGCTCCCCCTTGCCCAGGCCCATCGCACACCCGCCCATCAGAGCGAAGGGCACGTCAGCCCCCAGTTGGGACCCCAGTTCCCGTAACTCCTCCATGGTCACCGGCAGTTCCCACAGCCGGGCACAAGCCAGCAGGGCTCCCGCGGTGTCCGCCGATCCCCCGGCCATTCCGCCCGCGACGGGGATGCGCTTGTCGATGCGCAGGTGTGCGCCGTCGCTGACCCAGTAGTACTCTGCCAAAAGTTGGGCGGCCTGATAGGCCAAATTCTTGTTGCCTGGACCGATCTTGTGGGCCTCGGGCCCGTGGACCTCGCAGCTGATCCCCTTGTGGGCCGGTGTCGCGACGATGTCATCGTAGAGGGACACCGCTTGAAAGACCGTTGCTAGTTCATGATAGCCATCGTCGCGCAGTCCCCCCACGCACAGGGCCAGGTTGATCTTGGCCGGCACGCGGACCTTGACCCCGTCAGGGTCCGGTGAAGAATCAGCCGCATCATCTGAGAAGACAACGCCAAGTCCTGGGTCGCTCACATTTAGCAGCGTACCCCATCGACAGGTGAGTCAGTCCGGTCGAACCCTCGTCCAGTACGTCCACACCGGCCCTGCGTCAGGCCTGTCAGCGACGTGCCCGCCGGTGAAGTGACAAGAATGGGGGACGGATCCGACGGCGGGTTGGTCCCGGCGACCGAGTGGGAAGGTTCTTCTCCACACTGTCGACCGACCCCTGCCGCGATGACTCAAACTCAGGGTCACGACCATGATTCTCAGCGACCAGCGGACTCACGCCCCGCACTGTCGTGTCACTGGCTACGTCAGATTCCTCATCGGCGATCACTGCGGGTGCGACCGGATCCACACCCGGGACAGTCGCGTCACTCGCCGAATCACCCTCCTCATCTGCGATCAACTCCGGTACGACCGGACCCACACCCAGGACAGTCGCGTCACTCGCCGAGTCACGCTCCCCATCTGCGATCAACTCCGGTACGACCGGACCCACACTCGGGACAGTCGCGTCACTCGCTGAATCATGTGCTTCATCGTCGGTCACCTCAGGCACAACAGTGTCAACAACAGGGGTAGATTCCTCAGCGGCGCGGGGAGCGTCCTCGTTTTGTTCGGGTTCCGGCGTGACCTGGTCGGTTCTACCGTCAGATGGCAGTACGTCACCGCTGCCATCAGCCTCACCGATCTGATCAACCACCTCACAATACTCCGGAACAACCGGCTCAGCACTGGCACTGACAGGAGGCTCCGTTGGTGGATTCGTACCGGCAACAAGGAGCAAGGACGGGTCGGCATGACCAATCTCCTCCACAACCTCATACACAACCGGAACAACCCAGTCACCCGTCACATCCTCCAAAACCTCCTGCAACGGACCCACCTCAGCGGCCGCCATCAGGTTCGGGTCGGCATGACCGATCTCCTCCACAACCTCATGCACAACCGGAACAACCCACTCACCGGTCACATCCTCACGAACCTCCGGCAGCGGACCCACCTCAGCGGCCGCGACCAGGTTCGGGTCAGCGTGACCGATCTCCTCCACGACGTCAAAATACACTGGAACAGCCGACTCACGACTGAAACCTTGAGCAGTATCCTCGGGCACAGCCACATCCACGACCGCAGAATCCAGTTCACTGACACCAACGTCGGGAGCAGGGGACACCAGTTCTGATTCGGCTCCAACAGGAGAGGGCCAGACGCCTGGAGCAGGCCAGACGCCTGGAGCAGGCCAGACGCCTGGAGCAGGCCAGACGCCAGGAGCAGGCCAGACACCTGGAGCAGGCCAGACGGCCTCAACCACACCGCCGCCAACAGGTTCTGGTTCCACCACACTCGCGTTGGGCCCATCCACCCGGAAACCGGCCGCGATCAGGTTCGGATCAGCATGACCGATCTCCTCCACGACCTCAAAATAGACCGGAACAACCGACTCAGTAGTTATCTCCGGTTGTGGCGGTACCATATCGGCGGCAGCGATCAAGGCTGGATCAGCATGACCAATCTCTTCGACAACCTCAACATAGACCGGAACAACCGACTCACCACTGGCATCAGCGGGAGCGATCACGGGACTGACAACCTCATCGGCCGGAACGCTCCCCGGACTGACAACCCCATCAGCGGGAACGCTCCCCGGACTGACAACCTCATCAGCGGGAACGCTCCCCGGACTGACGACCTCATCAGCGGGAACGCTCACGGTGGTGATCGACTCTGCGGTGGGGATCATGATGTCATGGACAACACTCTTGGCTGCGGGAACGTCAGTCGCGACGTCCTGGTAGCGTACTGGCGGATCCTTGTAGCGGGCGACGGGCGGGGCGGCCAACCTGATGGGCTCGAGGACCGGGCCGATGGGCAGGGCATAACCGTCGGCCACCGACGGCTCGAGGCCTGGGGGCAGGTTCAGGACCGGCGACAACCTCACGGACGGGCGGGCGGGAACCATCTCGGGTTCCGATTCGTGCACGACGCGCAGAACCATGAGGTTGACCAACACCCACAAGGTCAGGCAGACGGCGCCGGCGGTGATCACCGATGCCACAACGACAACGGTTGTACGCTCGAAGGAACCCGGTCCGACTGAAGAATATGCCCAGGCGACATCCATGCCCATCATCGCCAGCGCGGGGGTGACGGCTCCCAGGCAGACCAGGATCACGTCGCGGATAGTACGGCGGCGTAACCCCCGGTCGAGAGCTGCGTACTTGGGCGCGGGCAGATAGGCGGAGCGCATGAGAACCACAGCGATCGCGCACACCGCCACGACAACGACAAACGGGAAGATTTGCAGCATGGGACCGGTGTAGTACATGCCTGGGAACGGGGAGGTGGCCCCCCAGCCGAAGGCTCCGT
This sequence comes from Propionibacteriaceae bacterium, assembly GCA_009778725.1. Classification (GTDB taxonomy): domain Bacteria; phylum Actinomycetota; class Actinomycetes; order Propionibacteriales; family Propionibacteriaceae; genus WQYJ01. The sequence goes on along the minus strand of WRFP01000010.1, from coordinate 7,631 downwards.
CGAGGACCCAGGTGTAGACATGGCTGCGGTTATCGGAGGAGGCATTGGACTCAGCCCAGAACACGGCGTATCCCAGCACGGCGCCGAGGACCACGAACATTGCTATCAGCCCCCAGGGGAGGCAGTCGCGTACAGTGACTTTCGGCTTGAGCGAATCGGTGGTTTCGCTGCGCCCGAGGACGCCCCAATCCACGGCGACCAGTCCCATGATGACGATGACGGCCCAGATGCTGGGTGCGGCCAAGATGGATTGATAATGCGGCGAGGAGGTGACCATCAGCACAGCCGGGACCATCGCCAGCAACACGATGGCGATCCTCGAGCGCCGGATGATGTGGTTGACGTGGGTCAACTTCTTGTAGTGCAGCGGAGAGCGTTCATGGTGGGTGGTGTACCTCATGGCCAGGAAAAACAGGCCCAACAGAACGATGAGTGCGGCAACGACCCAACTGCCAAGCAGGACAGTCACAGTCATTTCACTCCCCCATCGTGGTGAGAACGCCCAGGGTTTTAACCCTATCGCCCGGATCAGTGCTCACCCGTCGAATTACTACAGTCGAGTATGGAACGAGAAACGCCGAGAGTCAAGGTGACTCCATGTTGTTCGCACACAATCAGCGAGACTATCCGTGACAAGCTCATACCCCTGCTCCGGCGGATATCTCATTGGCCTGGCCATGCTCAACGAACCGCTGGGAAATTCGCTGGACAACGGCATTAACCCTCGAAAACCAATCGAGAATGGTCGATACACGAGTGCCGGGAGACATCATCGAGATATCGATTGACCAGGGATTTCAGACCACCCGGCACAGAGATTTTCGCAATCATGACCCGAGCCAGGAGCGTGCTGAACTCTAGACCCCCAGTACGGAAAACAGCATCCGATCACATGGATTGTGGGGCATGGATGCCCAGCAAGTCCAGCCCGCAGGCCAGGACCTTCTGGGTGGCCCGGCACAAGACCAGCCGGGATTGCCGCTCATCGCTGTGAAGAACGGGGCATTGTTCATAGAACACCGACAGATGAGTGGCCAATTCAAACAGGTAACCGCACAACTTGTGGGGCTGGAGGTCGTCGGCGACCTCGGCCACGACCTGGGGGAACCTGATTAAGGCAAGCGCCAACGCCTGTTCTGCTGGTTCAGCCAGGGCGGTGATCAGCGCCGATTCATCGTTGACCAGGTCGCCATCGGCTCCCGCACGCCGCAGGATCTGGCTGACGCGGGCATGGGCGTACTGGAGGTACGGCCCGGTGTCTCCCGTGGTCGCCGTCATCCGGGCGACATCGAAGACATAGTCCTTGTGTAAGGAATTGGACAGGTCCGCGTACTTGACGGCTGCGATGGCCACCTCGGGGACCGCCACCTCTTCGGCTGCGTCCAGCAGCGAATCCAGGGTGACCGCCTTACCGTCGCGGGTCTTGAACATCTTGCCGTCGGCGCCCAGGACCGAGCCGAAACCGACGTGTTCGACGTCGACGCTGTCGGGCAGCCAACCGGCCAGACGGGCAGCGGCGAAGACCTGGGAGAAGTGGTGGGCCTGGGGTGAGCCGACCACGTAGATGATCCTGTCGGCGTGAAGGGTGTCGATGCGGTAGCGGATGGCGGCCAGGTCTGTGGCGGCATACCCGTACCCCCCGTCGGATTTGCGCACGATGAGCGGGGTATCGTCCCCGGGCAGGAAGACGCACAGGGCGCCGGCGTCGACGGTGGCAATGCCCGTGTCGATCAGGTCGGCGGTCACCTGGTCGAGCATGGGGTTGTACATCGACTCCCCGGCCAGGTCGGCGTCGGTCAGCAGAACCCCCAGCCGGGCGTAGGCGCGATTGAAGCCAGCCTTGGAGACGTCGATGAGGGTCTGCCAAATCTTCCTCGTCAGTTCGTCCCCGGATTGCAGGGCGACAACCCGGGCCCGGGCGGCCGCCGCGAAAGACTCGTCAGTACGGAAGTGCTCTTGGGCCCGTTTGTACAGTTCCACTGAGGTGTCCAAGGTGAGCGTGGTGGCGTCGATCCCCTCGACCAGGATTTGTTCGACCAGCATGCCGAACTGTGTTCCCCAATCACCGATGTGATTCTGCGCGATGACGCGGTCGCCACGTGCCCTCAGGACGCGTACGAGACAATCTCCAATGATTGTGGACCGCAAGTTGCCGACATGCATGGGCTTGGCGACGTTGGGGGCAGAATAGTCGAGAATCACCGTGGCGGGGCGCTCCACCTGCTCGATCCCGGCCAGCGGATCGGCGAGTTGCCCGGTGACAGTTTGAGCCAAGACATCGGTCCGCAAACGGATATTGATGAACCCCGGGCCCGCGATCTCCAGGGGCTCGCACAGGTCATCCAGATCAAGGGCTTCGATGATCTCAAGCGCGATCTCACGCGGCTTGCGCCCCTGGTCAGCAGCCAATCTCAGGGCGGCATTGCACTGATAGTGGCCGAACTGCGGTTTGGTCGCCGGGCGCAGTTCCGGGTCCACACCGATGACGGCTTGGATCCGTGCGGACAAGGTCTGGGGCAATGATGGCATGGGGACCATTCTTCCATGACCGTCCAAGCCAGCACGGCGGTGTTCGGCGCTCCGTTGGTTGTTGGTCTATTTCGGAATGAACACCGAATCGGCCAGAACCACGACCGTACTGCGCCCCGCGATGCTGCCCTGGCCCCAGATGAGGTTGATCAAGGTGATCAGGTCGCGGCCGCGAACCGCCACATCCGGTCCATCCGAGTCGTTTTCATCCTCGCCGGGGGAAGCACCGGCGGCCGGACGCTGCCGGCTTGGCGGTTGCCGAGGCGAAGAATCCTCCCAGGTGAGCCGGTCAAGCGTCGTGTGGGCGTCACCGACCAGGGTCACGTCATAACCGCGCAGGACGGCGCTGAACATCGTGGAGTGGATGCCGGCATCGGAATGCGACCCGCAGATCACGAGATGGCCGATACCCCGGTCGGCAAACAGGGTGTCCAGGTCGGTGTCCTCGAAACAGTCGCGGCAGCGTGTGTCGATCAGCGGCTCGTGTCTGACCGGCACCAACTCGGGTACGATCCGCCAGTCCTCCGCTCCGAGCATCATCTGTGGTCCGTACTGACGTATCCACAGGACAGGCACCCCACTGGTGCGCGCCCGGGTCGCGAGACCGGCGATGCGGGCGATGACATTGTCGCGGTCCCAGGCCCCGGCCACCATGCCGACCTGGGCGCCGATGACCAGCAATGCGGTGCCATCCCGATCCGCAAACATACTCATGGAACGATGGTAGCGTGGCGGACCGGGCCCGGTGAAGTCACAGGATTCATCGACTCATCCCGGTCACCGGTCCGCGCCCAAACCCTCAAGGATCAGGTACGATTCAGATTCCAGAATCACCGCGCCGCAGCCATGAATCGGTGGATTCGGGCTTAGGTACGGCTCGGCACTGTGGCCTGGAGCAGGAAGACGCTCGCGGGGACTGGATCGTCGCTGATCCATCGGTGTCCTTGCCACAGGTCGGTCACGCTGATGTCGGTGTAGCCGTGGCGGGCGACCAGGTCGATCAGGTCGGCCCGGACGAAACCGTGATGTCCGTGGAAGTCAGGCTGGCCGGAATGGTACGCACCGCCGTCGGCGTCCAGATCGGCCACGAAGAGGCGTCCACCTGGTGCGACGTGGGCCAGAGCGTCGAGCAGGGTCCCCAGGTCGCGTACGTGGTGCCAGGACATGGCGGAAACCACCACGTCGACCCGTAAGTCGTGGGGCACCTCTTGGGTGAGATCCAGCAGCCGGGTCTCGGCACCCGGGACAGTTGTGGCGGCGGCCGTCGCCTCGGCCAGGGCCTCGGAATCGTTGTCGACCAGGATCGTACGGCTGAAGCGGCTGGCCAATCCCAAGCCCACCGGACCAGTCCCGCACCCGTAGTCGAGCAGAGTCAGCCCCGCGGTGTCGGGCAAGCGCCGGGCGATGGCCTCAATGATCACCGCAGACCGTGCAGCGTGCTCATGCTCGTTGTCGATCTCGTGTTCGGCGTTGTTCATAAGGTCGAGTATGGCATGGCCGGACAAGTATCCCCGGCTGAAAACTCGGAGGCGTCGTCGATCAGATGAACAGTCCTGCCACAACGGCGCCTGCGATCAACCAGGGCCCGAAGGCGAATTCGCGGGACCGAGTGACGGCAGAGAAGACGATTCCAGCCAGGCAGGCCAGCGCCAAACCGGCGAAAACCGCCGTGACGCCATCCAGTGCGAGCCACCATCCGCAGGTCATGACCAGCTTGACGTCACCCAGTCCCAGACTGCCCCGGCTGATGGCGTGGATGATGAGGAACCCAGCCCCGCAGATCAGGGCGACAGCCACCGCGGTGACCAGTCGGGCCAGGTGGCCCCACGTCAGCACGACACCGAAGACGAGCGCCACCATGGCCAAGAGCAATTGTCCACCATCGGGTAGACGGCGGACGTCCAGATCGACGCCGGCCAGCCACAGACCAATTGCCGAGAACGCGAACCAGCCCAGGATCTTGGTGATGGACGCGACCGACGACCAGGGCAGTCCACCGATCTGCCACAGCACACATCCCCATGTCGCGGCCAGGACGAGCGGAATCCACCACCGTGGCCCGGGGTGGGGCAGAGCAGTCTCGTCCAGGTCGTCCGTACTGGTTGTTTGCGGGCCGGCAAGCTCCGATGCCCCCACGCGGTATGCCACCTTGTTCAGACGGCGGCGCATCCACTCCCCCATAAAAAGGCCACAGACAACCGCGGCGACGATCCACATAGAGGCTCCCTTCGCGGCACAGTGGTGTGTGCTGCACTCGCTATTCTCGCGTGGTCCGGCACCGGCCTGGGGAGTTATCCACAGATATCACGTGAACCACCCGCCGACTGAGGCCCAGGCGAAACGTCACCCAAGCGATGTTCACCTGACAGGCGTGTTTTCTGATACTGGAGCCGGACAGATAAGGTGTGATTCATGGTTACTATTTCAGAGCGTCTTGCTGTCCCCGATCCTGAGTATTTGGCTGACCGGTTGTCGGCGTTCATCGCCACGACCGTCCATCAGCGGGGGCGTGCCGGATGTGTTTTGGGCAACAGTGGGGGCATCGATTCGGCACTGGTGGCGACTCTCGCCGTCCGTGCACTGGGCAAGAAGAACGTAAAATTGTTTTTCCTGCCGGAACGGGACACCCATCCGAAGAGCCGGGGGGACGCGCGCCTGGTCGCCCGCCATCTCGGTTTGAGCATGCAGGAAATCAACATGACCCCCATCATCCGGAAGATGGGCGTGTACCACCTGGAACCCCCGTCGGCGGTGTTTCCCCATTTCATTCGGTCGATCTACGCGGTCCTCAACTGGCGCAGGCATAGCACCAAGAACACCGGGTACTACCTCCAGATGATGCGTGGCGGCAACTCAGCCAAGATCCGGCGCGACCTGGCGTTCTCCAACGCGAAGAACCGGGCCCGGATGTCCATGCTCTACAAGCAAGCTGACATCCAGGACTGCCTGGTTCTGGGAACAGACAACCGTTCCGAAACAATGACCGGGCTGTTCGTCAGGTACGGGGATGGAGCCTCCGACCTGGCGCCCTTGGCCCAGCTGTACAAGTCGCAGGTCTTCGCACTCGCGGCTTACCTCGGCGTGCCAAGCCGGATCATCGCCAAGAAACCGGTCGGCGATCTGGCACCTGGCGTGACCGATGAGCACACGCTGACCATGCCGTACTCCCAACTCGACCCGATCCTCGCCGGACTGGAATTGGGCCTGGCCGATCAAGAGATCCTGGCCCAGACAGATGCGACACAGAACCAGATCAATTACATGAAGGAACTCATGTCCTTGGCGCAGCCCATGCACGAACCACCCGCCGTACCGTCGGAAGCCGACCTTTTCAGGCGCGTCGAAGTCAGCTCCTAGAAGCCGAAACGCGGGCCTGAGGGCAACAGGTCCCTGGCCGGTTCGTGGTAGTCGATGCCACAGATCGCACCGGCGCGGATATCGAAGCTCGTCACCGAGGCTAACGTACATTCTCTCTTGCGCGGGTCGTGCCACAGATGGCGTCCCTCGGCCCGCAACCGGGTGACCCAGATGGGTAGTTGGTGGGAGACGACGACCGCCTGACCGTCGTCCTCGATCCCGGTGGCGACATCGAGAATCGCCGCCGTCATCCGGTCGGCGATCTTCGAGTACGCTTCCCCCCAACTGGGCCGGAAGGGATTGGTCAGATAGCGCCAGTTTTTGGGCGATTTGGCGGCCTGCCCGGTTGAGCCCATGATCTGGCCGGCGAAAATGTTGCCCGCCTCGATCAGGCGCGGGTCGGTGACCACGTTGAGGTCGGGGAAGAGCGCGGCCACAGGCATCATCGACTCCTGGGCGCGTTCCAGTGGAGAGCAGCGCAAATGGCTGATGGGAAGAGATTCGAAGAAATGGGCGGTCTGGGCGGCCATAGCGCGCCCCAACTCAGACAGATGGAACCCCGGCATGCGTTCGTACAACACCCCGGTGGGATTGTCCACGTGTCCGTGGCGCATCACATGAATGATGGACATGGCTCACGGTGTCCGCGTACTGGCAGAACCGTCGCGGGCAGATCAGCGACCTGCGCGACGACGCTGGATACGCGTCTTCTTCAGCAGCTTACGGTGCTTCTTCTTCGCCATGCGCTTGCGGCGCTTCTTGATGACCGAACCCACTGTGGACCTTTCCTAACGGGAGATTCTTGGACGCACCGATCCACCCAAAGCAATGGATCAATGATTCCTGAACACTCTATCTCATAGTCGATCCGATGAACGACCGACGACTGATCCTACCGCGCCCCGCGTGCCTGAGCCAAACATTCTCCCATGCGGTCAGCCGCAGCGGCACCACCGCAGGACCCGTGTGGACCGGGAAACCTGCGCCTAACTCCCCTGGGGATGTCCCAGTTGTTCGGAGCGCTTGTAGGCCGCTTCCATGGCGTCGATGAACGCCGCCTTGACGCCATGGGCTTCGAAGGTGCGCAGAGCCGCAGCCGTCGTACCGCCAGGAGAGGTGACATTTTCCTTCAGTACGGTCGGATGCTCGTCTGACTCGATCAGCATCGCGGCTGTGCCGTAGACGGTTTGCTTGACCAATTCTGAGACTGTGGCTCTGGGTAGGCCGAGCAGGACGCCCGCGTCGATCATGGCTTCGACAATGTACATCACATACGCCGGCCCGGAGCCGGAGACTGCGGTCACCGCATCCAGGTACGGTTCCGCGATCACCAGAGTCTTGCCCACCGCGGCCAGGATCTGCTCAGTACGGGCGACATGGTCTTTGGTGGCCGTGCTCCCCGGGGAGATGACCGACATCGCCTGGCCGACGAGGGCTGGCGTGTTTGGCATGACGCGCACGACCGGGTGGTCGGTCACGAGGTGGTGTTCCAGGGTGGCCGTCGTCACTCCGGCGGCCAGCGAGATCACCAGGCAACCGGGGTCCAAGACCGGGCCGATCTCGTCCAGCAAAGTCGGAACGTCTTGGGGTTTCACGACGATCACCACCGTATCGGCGCTCTGGACGGCCTCAAGCGGGCCACCGGTCCACACGCCGTACTTTTTCGCGATCTCGTCACGCACGGCGGGACGGGATTCGGCGGCACGGATTCCAGCGGGGTCCCAGCCAGCGCGAATCAGCCCGGC
>WRFP01000009.1 GCA_009778725.1 Propionibacteriaceae bacterium | reverse complement strand
GCCGTTGGGGAAACCGTTCTCCAGCAGGTCGACTGTGCCGAAGGCGCTCATCAGGTCGCCGTGGCCGAACGCGAGGTCCTGGTCGTACTTGATGGATTTCTGGCCGTTGAGGTCGATGTGGAACAACTTGCCGCACCACAGGGCCTGGGCGATGCCGGCGGTGTAGTTGAGACAGGCCATCTGCTCGTGGCCCACCTCCGGGTTGAGCCCGACGATGTCGGCGTTGTCGAGGCGGTCGATGAAGGCGATGGCGTGGCCGACGGTGGGCAGCAGGATGTCGCCGCGCGGCTCGTTGGGCTTGGGCTCCAGGCCGATGCGGATGTCGTACCCCTGGGATTTGATGTATCCGGCGACGGTGTCGATGCCTTCGGCGTAGCGGTCGAGCGCGGCCTTGTAGTCCTTGGAACTGTCGTACTCGGCGCCTTCACGACCGCCCCACATGACGAAGGTGGTGGCACCCAGCTCAGCGGCAAGGTCGACGTTGCGCAGGACCTTCCTCAGGCCATAGCGGCGTACGGCCCGGTCGTTGGAGGTGAAGGCGCCGTCTTTGAAGACCGGGTGGGAGAAGGTGTTGGTCGTGACCATCTCGCAGACGATGCCGGTGGCGTCCAGGGCCCGCTTGAAAGGGGCGATGATCGTGTCGCGCTCAGTGTCGGCAGTTCCGAAGGGCACCAGGTCGTCATCGTGGAAGGTGATCCCCCAGGCGCCGATCTCGGCCAGTTTGTTGACGATGTAAACCGGGTCCATCAGCTGACGTGTGGCTGGACCGAACTGGTCGCCGGCCGGCCAGTTGACAGTCCACATGCCGAATGAAAAGTGATCGTCGCGAGTCGGGGTTGGGATGGACATGAGTGCCTCCTTGGGCGGGTCAGGGAGACGTCCTGGTCTCCTATTAGTTCCATGGATAAACATATTACGTTGCTGACGAAACTGCAACCGGTATTCACAGATTGGTCAGGTGACAAGGATGACCAGAAGTGTTCACAACCCAGTCGCTGAACCACCAACCTGAGAAAACGTGACAGTATTGATGTCACCCATGCAGTCAGCACCCAGCCCCCCCTTGCCACTACCGAGAGACTATGCCGTGACAAGACCTCCACGCCACCCACGCCTAGCGTCCACGCAAACAATGGTACGAGCGGGACAACGCTCATTACGCGATCACAACCTTTGCCTGGTGTTTTCGCTGATCGCCTCGGCACCCGCCGACAACCCACGCTCACGAGCCGACCTGGCAGAGATGACCGGCCTGACCAAAGCCACCGTCTCCTCACTGGTCACCGACCTGCGCACTGCAGGCTTGTTGTCCGAACTCGAACCGGTCACCCCGCACCGGGTCGGCCGCCCGGCTGTGCCGCTGGTCGTCGCCGAGGGCACAGTCGCATCCCTCGGGATGGAGATCAATGTCGATTTCTTGGGGATCCGGGCCCTCGATCTGACCGGCGCTATCCTGGCGGAATCCTTCGAGAGGAGAAACCTGCCGGACACCGAACCTGCGGTCGCCTTCGCCATCCTCGTCCATCAGGTGTACGACGTGGTGACGCGGCTGACGAGTGATTCCGTACGCCTGATCGGAGCTTGCCTGGCCCTGCCGGGGATCGCCGACCACCCGCACGGTCCCCTGCGCCTCGCCCCCAATCTGGGGTGGCGCGACGTCGACATTCCCCAGGTGATGGCCACCGCTGTCGATGTGCTCGGCCAAGACTTGGGCACCGACGCCGATCCCGCCGTCCTGGCCACGGTGCGCTCCTTGATGACCGACGGTCTGCTGGTCGAGAACGAGGCCAATCTCGCCGCCCGTACTGAGATCGCCAAACACCAGGAGAAGTCCTTCATCTATGTGTCGGGTGAGATCGGAATCGGCGCGGCCATCGTCGTGGACGGACGGGTGTTCTCCGGTCTGCACGGCTGGGCCGGAGAGATCGGGCACCTGGTCGTCGACCCGCGCGGACCGGTCTGCGCCTGCGGGGCCACCGGTTGCCTGGAGATGTACGCCGGGAAACGGGCCATCATGGCTGCCGCCGGTCTGGATCCCGACGACTGCATCGACCGCTTGGTGGAGGCGTGTCAGCGCCAGGAACCCGCGGCCGTCGCCGCCATCGCCCAGGTGTCGGAATCTCTGGGAATCGCCCTGTCCAACTGCATCAACATTGTCGACGTGAACCGGATCGTCCTGGGTGGCAGCTTCGCTCCCCTGACCGACTGCCTGCGTCCCGGGTTGATGGCACAGATCACCTCCAGAGTCTTGGCGTCCCGCCTGGTCGGCGAGGAGTTTGAGATTGGCGCCTCAACCACCGGATGCCACGCCGGAGCCACCGGTTCCGCTCTGGCCGTCTTGGACCAGGCCGTGGCCGATCCCGCGTCGAAGCTGTGGAAGGTGTGAGGTCTGGGACCGTCGCACTGCGTGACAGCCGTCCCGCTCAGCAGGACACGAACCTCCCGGAGGTGGCTGAGTCCAGGGCCGCCTCGACGACGCGCAATGTTCGTACTGACTCCGCCATGGTGACCACTGTGGCCGACTGGCCCAAGACCGCGTCGCGGAAGGCCTCGAGTTCCACGCGCAGAGGCTCGCGCTTGGGGAAGGCATAACGGATGACGTCACCCTCGGAGACTCCGCGGAAAGCCGACACCGTGTCCCACTGAGTGGGAACAGTGCCGTTGGCGTAGTAGATCAGGTCGGCGGTCAGAGTGTCAGCAACGAACATACCCCGTTCTCCAGAGATGATCGTCACCCGCTCCTTCATCGGCGACAACCAGTTGACGATATGGTTGACGATCACGCCATTGTCCAGTGTTCCGGTGATCAGCAACATGTCTTCATGGGTGTTCCCGGTACGGTGGGCGACTCGCGCGCCAACCAAGGCGTACGGCGACTGCGCCACCCACGATGTCGAATCGATGTCGTGACTGGCCAGGTCCCGGCCCACGCCGACATCGACGATCCGGCCGGGGAAAGGGCCCTGCCGGCGGGTGGTGATCTGGAAGATCTCGCCCAACTGTCCTTCTTCGATGCGTCGGCGCATTTCCTGGAGCGAGGCGTTGTACCGCTCGATATGGCCCACCGCGCCCACAATCCCAGCCGCGTCGAAAGCCTCGGCCATGCGGATTCCGGCTTCGACGCAATGGGAGATCGGTTTCTCCACCAACGTGTTGACCCTGGCCGCCGCGAGTTTCAGGGCTTCCTCCTCGTGAAAACGAGTCGGGACGGCGACAATCGCCAGGTCGACACCGAAGCGGATCAGGCTGGCGACATCGGGCAAGACCGGACAGTCCCCGGCCACACCGTACTGGTCGCCCGCCGGATCCACGACTGCGACGAGATCCACTCCTGCAAGATCTTTGAGAATCCGGGCGTGATGACGCCCCATCATTCCGGCGCCCACCAGACCTGCTCTCAGTTTCGCCATCACGCACCTGCTTTCGACACTGTATTAATAGCATCCACAATTCGGTCCAGATCCGCCTGGCTCAGCGACGGATGCACGGGCAAGGAGACGACTTCCCGGGCCGCCTGGTCTGTCTCGGCCAGGTCGCAGCCGGGCGCGTACTGGGCCAGGGAGGCCAGGCGATGGCAGGGGATGGGATAGTAGACGCCAGTGCCCACGCCATGCTCCTCCCGCAGGGCCTTGACGAAACCATCCCTGTCCTGCGGAACCCGGATGGTGTACTGGTGATAGACGTGGACCGCGCCATCGGCGACGGTGGGCCGGACCACCGATTCCAGGTTCGCGTCGAAGAAAGCCGCGTTGCCCTGGCGGGTGGCGGTCCAGGCGTCGACCTTGGTGAGTTGGACGCGGCCGATCGCGGCATGGACGTCGGTCATCCGGGCATTGAATCCCACGATTTCGTTGGCGTACTGCTGCTCCATCCCCTGGTTGCGCAACAACCGTAGCGTGCGGGCCAGATCGGGGCTGTCGACGGCAACCATGCCGCCCTCCCCCGATGTCATGTTCTTGGTCGGGTAGAGGCTGAACATGGCGAAGGTGCCGAAGGTGCCCACCGGCCGGGCGTGCAGGGACGCACCGTGGGCTTGGGCGGCGTCCTCGAGCACCATGATCGCGTGACGATCAGCGATGGCCCGCAACTCATCCATCCGGGCCGGATGGCCATAAAGGTGGACGAGCATGATCGCGCGGGTGGAGGCGGTGATCGCGGCTTCCACGGCCGCCGGATCCAGGCAGTACGTCTCGGGCTCGATGTCGGCGAACACGGGCTTGGCACCGGTCAGAGCTACGGCATTGGCGGTTGCGGCAAAGGTGAACGAGGGTACGATCACCTCGTCGCCGGGTCCGATGCCGGCTGCGAGCAGGCCCAGATGAAGCCCGGAGGTTCCAGAGTTCACGGCCACCACCGGACGGCCCTGGACGAAGTGATCGGAAAACTCCTGCTCGAAGGCAGCCACCTGGGATCCCTGGGCGAGCATCCCGCTGGCGAGGACCTTGTCCACGGCGGCCCTCTCCTCGGCACCGATGATCGGCTTGGCTGGGGGGATGAAGTCGTTCACTGCGTCACCTCTGTGAGAATTGAGTCGGTCTGACTGTAGAGTTGCCCGGTCACCGGACACACCCACTGACGTGCCAGAACACCTGGGAGCAGGCGGACGCCGGCCCGGCCGACCCAGCCGATCTGCCGGGCGGGCACACCGGCGACCAGGGCATAGCCGGGCACATCTTTCACGACAACCGCTCCTGCCGCAACACTGGCCCACGCCCCGATGATCACCGGAGCCACACAGACGGCTCGAGCACCCACCGAAGCTCCTTCGCCGATGATCACCCCGACCGGCTGCCAATCGTGGGCGCTCTTGAGACTGCCGTCGGGATTGATCGCCCTCGGATAGGTGTCGTTCGTCAAGACGACCGCCGGGCCGATGAAGACCCCGTCGGCCAGCCGGGCGGGTTCATAAACCAGGGCATAGTTCTGGACTTTACAGTTGTCTCCCAGGATGACTCCCGTGCCGATGTAGGCGCCCCGGCCGATGATGCAATTCTTGCCCAGGCGGGAGTCTTCGCGTACTTGGGCGAGATGCCAGATCGAACTGCCGTCACCGATGACCGCCGACTCGGCGACGTCGGCGGAGGCCATGATCGTCACTGTGGGTTTCGTCATCGGATGGCTCCTCCCGATCCCAGGACGAGACGGGGGGTGCCCGCCCACGCTCGTCGATCTGTCACATTGCGCCCGTCGAACAACAGGCGTATTCCCGGCAGGTCCGCCGGGGTGATGGTGCGATAAATCTGGTGATCGGTCTGGATGATCGCGGCATCGATCACCTCGCCGAAGTGGTAGGGGTCCAATCCCAGGGCCCGCAGTTCCTCATCGGTGTACAACGGGTCGTTGACCAGGGGAATCGCCCCACCATCGCGCAGCGCCCCGACTGCGGGGAAGACTCCCGAGAAGGCTGTTTCTTTAACGCCGCCGCGATAGGCCGCGCCGAGAACCACGATCCGCAGCCCGGTCAGACTGCCCAGGACCTCGGCCACGCGAGCGACGACCCGCGAGGGCATGGACGCGTTCAGCAGCCGTGCCGTACGAACAATGTCAGCGTCGTGGTCGGTGGACAGGTAGAGCCTCGGATACACCGGGATGCAATGCCCGCCCACCGCGATCCCCGGACGGTGAAGGTGGCTGTACGGCTGTGAGTTGCAGGCGTCGATGACCGCATGGACGTCCACCCCGATCGTGTCCGCGTACAAGGCGAATTCATTGGCGAGCCCGATGTTCACGTCACGGTAGGTGGTCTCCGCCAGCTTCGCCAACTCCGCGGCCTCAGGCGAGCCGAGATCCCAGACTCCGTTCTCCCGGGCCAGATCAGGGCGGGGCTCGAACTGAAGCACAGCCTCGTAGAAGGCTCGCGCCCGTACTGCTCCCTGCTCGCTCAAAGCCCCGATCAGCTTGGGATAACGGCGCAAGTCGGAGAAAACACGCCCGGTCAGGACCCGCTCCGGCGAAAAAACCAGATCGAAGTCCGTGCCCTCGCGCAAGCCCGATTCCTGCTCGAGCATCGGCTTCCACCGATTGCGCACAGTCCCCACAGGAAGAGTCGTTTCATAGGAAATCAGCGTCCCCGCCGTCAGATGGCGCCCCACCGACCGCGTCGCGGAATCCATCCACCCAAAATCAGGCTCCCACGTCGCCTCATCGACGACCAGCGGCACCACGACAACCACCGCATCCGCACCGGGGATCGCCTCGGCATAATCAGTGGTGGCCCGCAGTTTTCCAGCCGGTACGAGGGCACTCAACTTCTCTTGAAGATGAGCTTCGCCCGGGAACGGCTCCCGGGCCGCATTGATAGTGGCAACAGTCGTGGCGTTGATGTCGACCCCGATCACCTCGTGACCCGAGTTCGCGAATTGAACGGCTAGTGGGAGGCCGATTTTCCCCAGAGCCACGACAGCGATACGCACGCCAGCACTGTACCATCCAGCACAAACGCGACCAATCCAGGGATTTTCGACCAGCGCCCACGATACTGACGACCCTTATGCTTGATTGGTTTCTTCCTCACCCGTGTCTGACTGCCCATCCGAGGAGGAGGGCCTACTCGAGCGAAGTGGACTCAAGACTAGTCGGGTCATCTCTGAGGTGCTCGAGTGGAAGACACCCAACAAGAGGGCCATGCCGACAACGCCCATCAGTATCCGCCATCCTGTTGGCACGTGGAGTGAGCCGAATGACAGCGCCGCAAGAATGACAAAGACGACGATCATCCGGGTATAGGGGTAACTGACGGGATAGAGGCGGTGAGAAAAGAAAGCTTGAAGAACAGCGATCACCACATATCCAGACAAGAAGGCAACCGATGCTCCGAAACCTCCGAAGGGACCAATGAGAACCACGTTCAACCCTACACAGCAGGCGGCTCCCAGCACTGTGGAAATCGTCGAGAAGTAGCTCTTCTTCACGAAATTGATTCCGTAGCCGAACAGCGCCGCCAAGCTGGCTGCCGCTTGCCCCAACAGAACCCCGGGTAGGAACTGATAGGCAACCCAGTAGGACGAGGTGGTCATGGCATGAATGGCTTCAGGGCCGACCATGATGACGATAAAACACAGGCCTAACAAGACCAGAAAATAGGCTCCGACCACTCGAACAAACGTTTTCTGGGCCTCTGGCTTACCCACCAACTGAAAGGCGAAGGCAGTATAGGACACTTGCACTGCTGACGTGATAGTCGTGAGAATGCTCGAGAACCGAGTAGCAATGCCGTATGTTCCCGCCACACTCGCTGAATGGATCCGTACGAGCATGAGCAAGGTGAGACCCTGCATCACCCAAGTGGAAACAGTTAATGGCACTAGCGGTAATGAGAAACGGAAAAGGCGCGGTATGAGGTGAAAGTCAAGGTCACGCCATCGAGGCCCCTTGTGCATCAGCCCACGATATGCAACGACTTGTGTCAGAGCAGTCAGAGCGGAGGAGATGACCAGCGAGTAGTAGCCCCACTGCAAGACCACGACGAAGAGCACATTGAAACCAATAGCAAGGGCAGCAGCCATCACCGTGACGCTGGCGAACAGCATCATTTGATTGCGGATCCGTAAATCTAGGGCAAAGGGCAGGGCGCACAGTTGCAGCGTCACTCCAACCAGTGCGATTGCTATCACTGGAGCATAGTCACCACGACCAAGGATCAGGTGAGAGATGACCGGTGAGGCAATGATCAACACTAGTGACAGCACCCCTCCCGTCGCCAAAATGAACCAGATCGTACTAAAGATGCGATCACGATGACGCTGGCTCTTCTCGTCGTAGTAGAAGGCGGCGTAAGCCGCATCCAGCCCGAGGACCAAGACGGTATACAGCAGGGAGCCCGCATTTGTCACGGCATCACTGACGCCTAATTGAGCAGTAGTCAGATGCTTCGTGTATAAGGGCAGCAGGAAGAAGTTCATGGCTCGCAGCGTGATATTTGATACCGCAAGCACCACGCTTCCCTTGAGGAGAGCCTTCACCCCATCGTTCACAACAAGAGCCTAGCCCGAATTCACCGATCGCTGGCGTCGCGAGCACAGATCTCCACTGATGAATCCTCTGACATAGGTGCCCTCCACATGATACCCCACGCGAGAATCACCTTTTCGTGACTCGCACTCCACCTTCGACCAGGCACACCTGGCGCCATTACCCGCTCCTGGTAGAGTGGCGTTTTCCACACCTTCTCCTCGAGGCACCTGTGAAAAGAAGTATCTTATTAGTAACCGAGCGATACCCCTATGGCACTGCGGAAACTTTCATCGCCAACGAACTCCCATTCCTAGCTTCCGACTTCGATGTGACGATACTGCCTCTCAATCCCCTGCTGGAATCGCGACCGCGTCGGGTACCCTCCACTGTTCGAGTCGCCTTACCCACTGGTCGTCCTCGAAGTCGCCTGGGTCGCCAACTGCACGGATTATGGGAAAGTGGATGTCTGCTCACCCACGCCACCAGAGCCGACTTCCACGCCATTTTCCACAATCCTGCCAGGCTTTTTCCGGCCTTTTCGTATATTTCCCGAGTACGGGACGCTCAATCTGCCATTCGAGCGCTCTTAGAGAACACGTCATTTGACATTGTCTACTCGTACTGGTTCGATGTCGCAGCGTTGGCGGTACTCCTCGAGCGCGAGGATCGCAACGAGTCTTTCATTGTCATATCGCGTGCCCATGGGTTTGATGTCCGCCCTGAACGCCATGGCGGATGGTTTCCCTTGCGTTCTTGGGCAATGATGGCTATCGATCGCGTTTTCGTGGTCTGTGATGACCTCCGCCGAGTCATAACGGACGAGTTCCCGCAAGCCAGTAACAAGGTTACGGTCGACCGACTGGGCACCCTGGATCACGGTATCGCAACCCCCGAAGAACCGGAGCATCCCGCCGGTGACAAGCACCCCATCTGTGTGGTGAGTGTGTCCAATATCGTCGACGTGAAACGACTAGATTTACTGATCGATGCTCTGGGTGAACTCGAGTCGATCACCAAGCGGGAAATTATGTGGACCCATGTTGGCGATGGCCCCCTAAAAAGACAGATGCAGGACAGAGCTCGTCTGAAGCTCCACACTGTGAAATGGTTCTTTTCCGGACACCTGCCCAACAACGAACTCATCGAGTTTCTCAGAAGTCATCACCGTGACTTCTTGGTGAACACCTCTGATTCAGAAGCAATCCCCGTGACGATGATGGAGGCCCTGAGCCTGGGAATCCCAGTGATTGCACGCCGTGTGGGGGGCATACCTGAGATTGTGAAAAATGGAGTCACGGGCTACCTGACAAAAGCCCAACCTACTGCCCTCGATATAGCGACAACAATACTTAATGGAGTGAATCTTCCGGCCCAGACGGCTCTCCACTTACGCCACGATGCCCGACAGTTCTGGGAAGACAACTTCCAAGCAACGACCAATGCCAAAAAATTCGCCGCCGCTCTGGGTGCACTGTTGTCAGAACCCCAACGATGATCTGAGAAAACTCCGGTCACTGCGTCGTCACCTTCATTATCAAGTTGGCAACTAGTTTTGCTTTCTCGCTTCTATCGACGAGTCGGCGCGTCCCTGGAGCCAGCCTGCGACCCTGGGCTTCTGACACGAAGGCCCTCAATTCACGCGCGGTCGCCTCAATGCCCCGAACTGGAGGGGTGATGGTACGAACCATCGGATCGCCACAGGCGGACAAATCGGTATCAGTGGAAAACAGGGCAATCGGAACTCCAAGGGCTGCGTAATCTCTCACTTTGAGTGCGGTCGATTCAGTCAGTCCGGCTCGCTCCAGGGCTAAGGAACCCAAGCACACTGTGCATAACGACAGGGCAGTTCGATAGTCAGTCGAGGAACCTGGCGTGACGACAGTCATGTTCTCAGGCCACGCTTCGTCGCGACGCACCCGAGAAGACACAACATGGAAGTCCACATCCGGAAGCAACGCTGCCAACCGTTGACAATAGTCGACCCCTTGCCAGGGGTTTGGCAATCCCACGCTGAGTCCGATCACCGGACGAGGCCCGACGACCGGCTCATCAATATCCTCAGGTACGTACACCCCATTCGTCACAACGATTCTTGGTCCTGTAATGGTCTGGTAGCCCGGAAAATCACGAAGCTCACGAGTGACAAACAAAGCTCCCTTGCACCTACTCAGAATGGCGTGTCGAAACATCCGCTGGAGAACGCCGTACACGGGGCCAAGGGTGTCAGCATATTCAGTGTCACGATCATGAATCTCGAGCACTGTCGGAAAGCTCCTACACAACCGGGCAAAAGGCCAGAAGAACGGCACTCCGCGAAGCAGCACGACATCCGGGCGCCATCGTGCGACTTCCTTGCAGAGCGCCGAGGCATCGGTGAAACCGCGGAGCCCCCGGACGGTGAATTTTCCGCGAACGGCAGTGATCTGTTCGTCGGTAAACTCTGATTCCTCTCTTCGGTAGCAGAACAATCTAACCTGGTCGCCGGTCAAGCGTTCTAGTTCTTCACGAAGGAAGACACCACGATCATGGATAGCTGCGATATCCCGGATATCAAGGGGATACACAATCGCGATACGGTCTGTTCCTGCCAAGTCCCGAATCCTCCGATGGTTCAATGAGTGGCCCCCCTACCACGCACCAGTATATTCTGTGGCCTCAAGACGCTGGGGCCCGCAGTGACAGCCCGTGTCTCAAGGTCTCCACCTCGACCGAGCATGATCATCGCAAACAGGAAACTCCAGGTGATGGCAGGAACAATGTATGAACTGTTCATCGTGGTCATGAGGACATAGATCGAGGTTGAGGCCAGCAAGGCGCGAGCAGTGGTCCATCGCACACCCTTCTCACCCCTCACCCCACTCCATGCGATTCGGAAGATTTCCACGAGCAACCAGACCAGAAGGAGGAGTACGAAGATTCCGTAATTGCTGAAAATCTCGCCAAAACCACAATGCGGATTAACTAAACCGTACGTGTCGGCCGTTAGTCCCAGCTGTCGGAGAAATGGCTCGATCCCTGCTGGTCCCAAGCCAAGAAAACCGGCGTTGACACCGGCTTGAAAGCTCACACCACACAGAGCAAATCGGGCGTCAACAGACGCACTTGAATGCAACCATTGAGAGATGAACCCGACACCTGGGCTATCGGGGGTGAAGAAAAAATAGGAAGCAATCAACAAGGCTTGGCCAAAGAGGAGGAGTACGACGATGCGCCGGCCCCCAAGAAAGACCAGAGCCACTGTCACCATGAGGATCACGCCCAACGTGGATTTCGTCGCCAGAATCATCACATAGGCCGACGCGATGGAAATCGTGTACACGATACGCAATGCCTGATGCTGGGCGTACTTCCTTCCCACGAACATCAGGGGAACCACACTCACGAGGAAGAACGAGTACAGATTCGGATTGTAGAACACCGATGAAACGCCCGCTTCTTCCTCGACAACGCGTCCAGTGTCCCACGTGCGGCCGGTCAAGAATTCAACGGCCCCAACGATGAAGACGAAGATATAAGACACCAACCATCCGCTGAGAATGATTCGTACATCACGCGCCGAGGCCTTGATCGCGGCACTGGCGGTTAACAAAACAGAACCAACAACCAGCGCTATAAATTCCGAGGCTCCATCCGTTGTTTGTTCCCGGGAAAACCACAGATACAGGCTCCATACGACTGCGACTGTCGAAAAGAGTAGAACTCGACGAGCCAGCCGATCCAGGTGCCCGGAGGGTTTGACCCACGAACAAAGGACAATAACCACGACTACAGCTCGATAGAGGTTATATCCAGCACCTGGAATCGTGGGGCCCAGGGACGAGACCATGGGGAGTGTGAAGAGACCCACCTGCCGACAGATGGTAAAAAAACTGAGCTTGTGTCCTACTTTCGAGTCAACAGCGCGTGCACCAGCGGCCAGAGCGTCGTTGTGCTCAGAGTCACTTGTTCTTGTGCTCGCCTCACTCATCGGCCCCTGTCCCTCACAACTCGCTCTAGTCGACGTAGACCCAGAACCAACCGCCACGGCAACACTCCCCCGAGAATCGAACGGACTATCCGCACATAGGCAGAGGGATCGGCATGCAACAAACGATAATAGTGAAATCGAGCAGCAAGTTCACCGCGGCGATTTCGGATACTCCTCTTACTCTTGGCTCCATGAGGTACTCGATAGGTATGGGTGACATCTGGTAAGACATACAGGCGTTTCCCGGCCAAGAGCAACTCACACCACAGAGCCAGATCCTCCGCTCTGACATACTGTTCAGGATAGCCACCGACATCTAAAACATCTTGTCGACGAAGGATCGACGCTGGATGAATAGGTGTGTCGCCATGGACCACTTGAGTCTTTGTCTTCTCACCGGGTCGGCCGTTGATCATGGAATGGCCATCGTCATTGACTTCCATCGCTCGAGTCGACACAACCGAGTACTCCGGATGAGCAACGACAAATGAGTAGAGAGTCTCCAGGTGCCGTTCGTCGACACTATCGTCGCTGTCCATGCGAGCCACCAAGTCGGCACGTGCACCATGCAGTGCTCGATTCAAGGACGGAGCAAAGCCAATATTGCGACCATTGTCGATGACAGTCACTCTGGGATCGTTATAGCTTCGCACCACAGTGGACAACCTTGACAGTGAGTTGTCATTGACGATGATGAATTCGAAGTCCCTGAAGCTCTGCCTCAACACCGACTCAATGGCTTGTCGCAAGAAGGGTTCAGGAGTGTTGAATTCACTCATGATCACCGAGATCCGAGGGGCTTCGCTAGCCATCATCAACAATCCAAACATGTGAACAGATCATATATCTGAGCCCCTCCACAGTAGGGGTGAGTGCGACATCCGCACCAGTTCACGGCTCAGCCTACCCTTGGAACCTGCTGAAATACCATGTGCGATCCCATCTATGACAACCTATCTTGTCCTCTTGCCTTCAATAAGTGCCCCCATGAACGACTCAAGTTCGTGAGCGGCCACCTGAGCAGACAACAGTTCCCGATCGATCACAGGTACGCCCACCGGTCCGCGTCTGATGTGGTCCATAAGGTGGTCTGACAACGACACGACATCCCCATCTGGAGCCAACACAGCCTGTGGGACATCCCGTACGCCCTTGGTGTCGAAAGCAAATGTCCTCCTGCCAACTGCGAGGGCCTCGAGACACACCCGTGGAAGTCCTTCCCACTGGGCAGTGTGGAGGAGAGCGTGGCTTCGGGCCAGTTCACCGGGGACATCCTCGCTGTGGCCTGGCAACCAGATGAAGTCGGTGGCTGCCTCCTGCTGGATCCGTGTGGCCAGTTGCGATCGCAATGGTCCCTCGCCGAGCAACCTCAGTGTGACCGGCAACCCACGGCGCCGAAGGTGAACGGCGATGTCGATGGCCAGGCCCGGCCTTTTTCTCGCCGACAACTCGCCTATCCACACCAGGCGGAACGCCGAATCCATCTGAGGTACGGGAACGAACGGATACTGTGACAACGCCAGACCCACACCATGGCGCAGTCGTAACTGCGGGACGTCTGGGACAGTATGGTCGAACCATTGCTGATCGTCGCTATTGATGACCACGACACCGGCCGTGTTGTGGGAAGCCTGTCTCTCGGCAGCCTGCCAGACTCGGGCAGCGAGCCCTGTGGGCGACTCCCAATGCAGACCATGGCAGAAATACACCGCGGGAACCGGCCCGCGACGCACACGAGCCCAAAAGGAGGCCGTTGCTGTGCTTGTCAAGAGGACATCAGCCCCGAGAGATAGCAGCCACCGATCAATCTGGCTCGGGGCCATCAGGTTGCGAAAGGCCGGTCGGCGAGACAGGGATGGGATGACACGCGATTCCAGCGCCAGGCACGGCGTGGAAGCAGCCGCATAGACCTGATGCCCGGCACGCTTCCACTCATCCGCCAAGGGAGGGAAGAACGCATCAAGCGTTGTTCCGATGCTGGACAGCAACGCGATTCTCATTGAACCGTTCTTCCTCCTGGCTTCACCGTGCCGGAACTCCCTTGACGATTCTGCCCGGTTCCACATCCTTCACCACACAGGCGCTGGCGCCCACAGTGGACTGCTCCTGGACAATCAGCCCTTGCAGGATAACGGCCCCGGCTCCGACCAGAACGCCTGTTTCAATGAGGACCTCTCCCGATACGATCCCACCTGGATTGATGGAGACGAAATCGGCCAGGATGGTGTCATGGCCGATCGTGACTGCCGGGTTGAGGTGAACGTGACGCCCGAGGTGAACATTGGTCGACACCATGGTCCCGGCACACACCACCGATCCGGGGCCAATGACGGCTTGTGAGCCGATGACTGCCTGGGGATGAACCAATCCGGCGGCGGGGACGAACCGGGTTGCGATCTGGTCGACGATCGCCCGGCGAGCCTGGGGGGAGCCGACACCGACGACGTATTCGTCTGAGCCACCGCCTGACAGCCACTGGTCCAGCGTGCCCAACCATTGATAACCACGGTGTTCCAGGCGTTCGACATTGACCGGAAGCGGATGATCGTCCACCACTCCCCTCACCCGATAAATGCTCTGACCTGACGCCTGGTTGATAGCTTCCACGACATCGAGGGTTTCTCGGCCGAAGCCGCCGGCACCAATGACCACAAGGCTGATCATCGGTCCGGTCCCAAGAACTCTGGCATGGTGGAGTGGCCTGCTTGGGAGATACCTTCGCGGCGCAGGACCAGGCCGATGGTTTGGGCCAGGATGCGACAGTCCAGTCTCCACGAGCGGGAGTCGACGTACTGGACGTCGAGTTCGAACCGGGCCTTCCAGTCCAGCAGATTTCGGCCGTTCACCTGGGCCAGACCTGTGATGCCAGGTCTGATCTCATGCCGTCTGGATTGCTCGGGCGAATACAGGGGCAGATACTTCACCAACAGCGGTCTGGGACCGACGAGACTCATGTCTCCGGCCAGGACATTCCACAAGGTCGGTAGTTCATCCAGGCTCGTGGCCCGAAGTTTCCGGCCAAAATCGGTCAGCCTGTCATGGTCGTGCAGCAGTGAGGTGTTTGAGTCAGCCTGGACCATGGTACGGAACTTGCGAAGACGGAAAACACGTCCATCCTTGCCGGGCCGATCTTGGGAGAAGATGACGGGACTTCCCATCTTGCGATAGACCAGGATTCCGGTGACAACCATGACCGGCGTCGCCACGACGAGGCCGACACCAGAGACAACGATGTCAAAAACCCGTTTGGACACGTCGAACGCGCGACGCGATGTCGCGGTTGACTGCCTCGTCACGGTGGAGTTTACCATCGGTCCTCAATCCTGGGCTGACGTCGATGGGCACACACTACCACCGGGTGCAAGCTGTCCTGGAGGAACCTGGACCACCTCACGCACCGCCTGGATGACCACGCACAAAGGCTTCCAAGCGGGCGAAGACGCGGTCGCGGTCGCCGTCCGAAATCGAAGAACCGCTCGGCAGTGTGAGGCCGGTTTCGAACAAGTGCTGGGCCGCTCCGGTGATCTCACCTCGGGCCGACGCAAAGACTGGCTGGAGGTGCATCGGCTTCCACAAGGGACGCGATTCGATCTGGTCAGCCTGAAGGAACAAGCGCAGTTCCTCGGTCGTCCACCCGGCGACCGCCTCATCGACCAGGATCGAGGTCAGCCAGACGTTGTCGTCGTCGTCGTGATCGGCTCCGAACACGACAACCCCGTCGAGCGTGGAGAAGAACTGCTTGTACCTACTTCTCAAGGTACGACGCCGCTCGATCATGGAATCAAGACGGCTCAACTGAGCCCGGCCCAGCGCGGCAAGCAGGTTAGACATCCGATAGTTGTAGCCAATGTCCGTGTGCTCGTACCAGACGACCGGCTGCCTGGCCTGGGTCGCGAGGTACCTGGCTCTGGCCGCGAAGGCTTCGTCGTCGGTCACGAGCATCCCGCCGCCCGAGGTCGTCATGATCTTGTTGCCATTGAAGGACAAAACCGAGGCCCGGCCAAAGCTGCCCACACACCGACCAGCATGGTGGGCGCCCAGCGCCTCAGCGGCGTCGCACAGCATTGGAGGGCCGAAGGCGGCGATGACCGGCTCCAAACGCGTGTAATCAGCCGCCTTGCCCAACACGTCGACCGGGACAACAGCCCCGACTCTTTCCCCCGCCGCCTCGAGCCGGGACAAGGCCTGCTCCAAGGCCGCGGGATCCATGTTGCCCGTCTCCGGTACAACATCGACGAAGTACGGTTCGGCACCGGTGTACGTGATCGCATTCGCGGTGGCGGCAAAGGTCATCGTACTGGTCACCACGACATCGCCTGGGCCCACCCCCAGATTCAACAGAGCCACATGAAGGGCGGCTGTTCCCGATGACAGGGCGACCGCGTGGGCGACTCCGAGCCGTTCAGACATGTCGGCCTCGAACGCGTCAACCTCGGGCCCGAGCGGGGCGATCCAGCCTGAACGCAATGCCTGGACAATTGCACTTTCCTCCGCAGGGCCGACATCAGGAGACGACAAAAAGACAGGTTCAGCCACGATTGTTGACCGCGATCTGTGGGACATCCCCGCTGATGTGCCGGATCTCTTCCTCCAGCCCATCGGCCGGCCCTGACCTGGTGTGCCAGGCCTCAGCGTCGAGGTCTTCGGGCGACAGGGGTGGGACGTGGGTACGCATGATCCGGTTGCCGGGGTGGGTGACGCCGCCTTCTTCGTCGGTGGACACCAGCACTTCGTGGATTTTCTCACCCTCGCGCAGACCGGTGATCTGGACCTTGCAGACCTTGCCGGAGATTTCGATCAACCGGTTCACGATATCCATCACGCGGACGGATTCTCCCATGTCCAAGATCATGACGTCACCGGCGCGACCGATGGCGCCAGCCTGGACGACCAACTGGCAGGCCTCCGAGATCGTCATGAAGTAGCGGGTCGCCTCCTCGTGGGTGACGGTGATCGGGATGCCGGATTCGATCATCCGCTGGAAGAGCGGGACCATCGAACCACGCGAACCCAGGACATTGCCGAACCGTACTGAACAATAGTCTTTGCCGGTTTGCTCCCCCATCCATGAGGTCAGGCGTTCGGCCACGCGTTTGGAGTAGCCCAGTACGGTGGTGGGGTTGGCAGCCTTGTCGGTGGAGATGTTGACGAACACCTGGGTTCCGACCAGGCGCGCGCATTTCAAGACGTTGAGCGTGCCGGCCACGTTCGTGTCCCAGGCCGCCTGCGGATAGCGCTGGAGCATCGGCACGTGCTTCAAAGCGGCGGCATGGAACACCACCTCGGGACGCCAGTCGTCGAAGACCCGTTGCAACCCGTCCTGGTCGCGGATATCGGCCAGGATGATCTCGGGCCGCATCAACAAACCGGTCCCCCACAAGGCAAATTCAGTGTCCTGTAGATGGGTTTCATCATGGTCGAGCAGTACCAGCGACGCCGGGGCGTACTTCTTGATCTGGACGCACAATTCCTGGCCGATCGAGCCGCCGGCGCCGGTCACCAAGACCCGCTTGCCCGACAGGTAACTGGCTATCTTGGGGATGTCGAGGTTGACCGGGGGCCGGTCGATCAGGTCTTCGATGGCGACGTCGCGGATCGCGCCCACCCGTACCTGGTCTCCGAAACTCTTGTCCAGGGTGGGGACCACTTTGACATCGATCTCGAGCGGTGAAGCAACGGACATCACTCGTGCCATCTGGGTGGCGTTGGCGTCGGCGATGGCGACCACGAGGACCGCGGCCTGGACCTGTTCGGCCACCCCCGGCAGGTCTTCCAAGGCGCCGAGGACCCGGACACCGCGGATCGCCAGGTTCGCCTTGGCCGGGTCGTCGTCGAGGAAACCCACCGCCTGGTACGGTGCCCTGGAGTCCATCAGCATCCTGTGTAGCGTGATCTGGCCCAGACTGCCCGCCCCGAAGATGAGGGTACGACGGCCCCGGATCGAGGATTGGGGGCGCTCATTGGCCAACCGGCGCAGGAGCCGGGTGCACAACATCAGGCACAACGCGAAGGGCGCTGCGGAGAACACCAGACTGCGCGGCAGACCCACACTGATCCCGACGAAGACGCACAACAAGCCGATGGCAACGGTCTGGACGGCGACGACCCAGCCCAGTGCCCGGATTTCCTCCAGGGATCCGGCGGCGTAGCGTCCCTGGTAGAGCCACGCCGTCAAGCCGGCGACGAACTGGATCAGGCTGAGCCACCCAACCAGGACGACCAGCGGGAGAACGTGGATCCGGCCCAGTTGGAAGTCATAGCGCAACACAGCGGCAATGAATAGGCACACGGCCCATGAACAGGCGTCCATGAACCACTGTGCCCAACCAGATCGCGCAATCCACCAAAACGTTCCCGTTTTGTGGCGTCCGGTCGCTGACTTTTCCCTGTTCAAAGTACAACTCCACACGCGTGAGTGCCGGCCACCCCAAGGACCGGATACTCTCTATTGCGTCGATGCTACCACGCGCTCCTGAACATTCAACTGCTACGGGTTCGCGCTCCTGGAGCGCCTACTGCCCGCTCAGTGTCGCCTGGATCTGCGCCTTGGCCGCATCCACCGTCGACTGATCGGGAATCATGACGTACAGCTTCTGCGAAGGATAGCTGTACGTGTACTGAGACCCGTCACCGCCGGTGACCGAGATGGAGGTCGTGCTCCAACTGCGGCCGGTCGACAACTGTTGGCGTACCTGTTCGGAGATCACATCTTGGGGCATCGAGGTCTGGAAGGAATTCTGGATCGAGGACAGGATGCGGGTGTATCCCACCAGGACGCTCGGGTTGGCCAGCTTGTTGATGACCCCTTCGATCACGCGTTCCTGGTTCTCACCGCGGATTCGGTCCCCCAGCGCGAAGTCGTGGCGGTCCCGCGAGAAGGCCAGCGCGGCGGCCCCGTTGAGGTGGTTCATCCCCTGCGTGAAGGTATACCCTCCGAAAGAGAAGTTGTACGCGGAGTTGACGTCGACACCGCCGAGGGCGTCGATGATCGTGACCAACGACGAGAAGTTGATGCGCAGGTAGTAGTCGATGTTGATCCCGTAGAGGTCCTCCATGGTCCCCACCGACACGTCGATCCCGTAGACCCCGGAGTGGGTCAGTTTGTCTTTCAGCCCGGTGGTGCCCCGCAACTGGACATAGAAGTCCCGCGGGGTGTTGACGAGCAGAACCTTGCCGGTTGTCGGATTGACGACCACCAGGATGTTGACATCGGAGCGCGACCGTGTGCTGATGGAGCCGTAGGTGTCGATCCCGCTGACATAGATGATGTACGCGCCGTCAGGATTGGACATCGTCGGCGTCGGGCTCGGTGACGGCGAAGGTGTGTTGGCCAGGGAACTGTCGATCTCGAAACTGGTCAAAATCCGTAGTGTGGCGTAGGTGTCGGGGTCGGCGTCGGAGAGAATCTGCATGAAACCGTCCTGGATGACGATGCTTGTCACATCGGCTCCCGTCAGGTCCGCGACCAACGCCGTCCAGGTGGCACTCGGCTTGAAACTGACGTTGACCAGGCTCAGGAAATGGCTCTGCATGGCGTCGGAGAGCGGGTCGTCCGCGACTTCGCCGACGGTGGTTCCCGCCAGTTGCGACACTGCGGTCGGCCCGCTGGTCAGGACCACGACGTCGTACAACACCGTGTCCGAGGCCGGGGGCTGGACTTCCGAGGTGACCTTGAGATAGTCGGACCCGACTTTGGCCACGCCCACGTTGGCGATCGCCAGGACGAGTGCGAGGATCGTCGACAGCCAGAAGCGGACCGGGTGGCGCCTGGGCCGCGAAATGAGCAGCAGGACGACTGCCAGGGCCACCAGGACGAAGTCGGTGATCACAGCCGGAATCATCATCCGTGCCGGGACGACGTTGGTCATGGCGAGGATGACCACTGCGGTCACCGCACACGCCACCAACACCACAGAGATGATGATGGACGCGACCGACGGCCTCCTGGTCTTCTGCACCGGCTTCAACCGGTTCTCCGCCGGATCATCGACTCCGGCGTCAGGTGTGTCGTCGAAGGCTCCCGGGTTGTTGTCATCCATGGGCAAGGTCCTCACATGTCCTGGTCAGGAGCCCAATGACGTCCCGGCCTCTCGTGTCTGATGGTGGTGTGCCGATCCGAGTGGCCTCAGATCCGGCCTACAGCCGCTCAAGTTTACCATTCATGATGTCGCTCACGTCCGCGACACCGGGCAGGGCGTAAATCTGTTCCAGGGTCAGCTTGTGACCGGTCTCGTCGCGCAGAGGCACGCGCCAATTGGGATACTCGTCGACGGTGCCGGGTTGATTCTGGATCCGCCGGTCCCCCACCACGTCGGTCAGCGCGACACCCTTCAACCTGGCCGGGGTCTTCTGCAAGAAGCGGTACAACGCCAGCAGGATCTTGTGGTGGTCGGTCTCACCCGGGGCCATCAGCGACAACCGGGCCAGCGTGGCCAACATCGCCTCTTGTTCGCTGGCGTCGCGCTCCACCTCGTCTTCGAGTGACTCGGTCAGCAATCCCAGACGGTACCGCAAACTGACGTGATCGTGCGCCAGGTAGCCCAGCGTCGGCGGCAGGTCGTGGGTTGTCACCGACGCCAGACACAGATCCCTCCACTGCCACGGTTCCAGCGGGTGCCCGTCGTCGTCGTTCTCGAACCACACAACAGAGGTTCCCGCGATGCCACGCCGGGCCAGATAGTCGCGGGCCCAGGGTTCGGCCGTGCCCAAATCCTCGCCGATCACCGGTTTTCTCGCCCGGTACGATTCCAGTGCCAAAATCCCGACCGTCGCCTCGTGGTCGTACCGGATGTAGGCCCCCTGGTCCGGGGTCATCCCATCGGGAATCCACCAGACGCGGAACAACCCGAGGATGTGGTCGATGCGCAGCGCGCCGGATTGGGACAGCATCGAGGAGAACATGGAGCGCAGCGGTGCGTACCCCGATTGCCTCAGCCGGTCGGGACGCAAGGGTGGTTGCTTCCAGTCCTGGCCGGCCTGGTTGTACTCATCGGGCGGGGCTCCCACCGACGCACCGGCGGCGAACAATCCGGGCATGGCCCAGGTCTCTTCCCCGTCCGGGTCGACTCCGACCGCGAGATCGGACATGATGCCGATGCTCATCCCGACGTTGGTGGCCGTGGCCTGGGCCTGCCGGGCCTGCAGCGACGCGATCCACTGCAACCACATGTGGAAACTGACCTCCGAACTGTGGCGCCTGGCGAACTCCTCCACCGCGGGCGAGTCCGGCGTCTGGTAGGGCTGGGGCCAGTCCCGCCAGCGCTGCCCATAGGTCTCGGTCAGCGCGCACCACACGGCGTAGCGCGACAAAGAAACTCCATGGTTGTCGACGTACGCCTGGAACTCCATCTGGCGGGCCGGGCGCAGGCCTTGGAGGAAGATCGCATTGAGGGAGTCTTTTTTCGCCCTCCAGACGGCGTCGCGGGGGATGTCGGTCGACGCCTGGGCCATCGTGAACGCCTGGAGCCGCGACTGGTCCACCCGGGCACGCACCTGGTCCGATGCGGTGACGTACTCCTCGATCGCCTCGGGACGGATGTACATCGGGTTGGTGAAACGCCTGGTCGCGGGGAAGTACGGCGAAGGTTCCATCGGGGCGATGACCTGGCTGGCATGGGTGGGGTTGGTCAGAATGAAGTCGGCGCCGTGGCCGGTTTTCGCCCAGACTGCCATGTCCGTCAGGTCGCAGAAGTCGCCCAGACCCCAGGAGTTCTGCCCGCACACCGAATACAACTGGGCCATCAAACCCCACACCGATCCGGTAGCGGCTCCGGGCAGGTCGACATGTGAGGGGGTCACGATGAACGAGGTTTCCCACGACCGGTCGTCGCTTTCCAGGAACAGCGTGTGATACCCTGGCCGGGCCCACACCGGCAGTTTGAAGGTGGCCCGGCCCACCCAGTGGTCGCCGATCAGGCGATCGGGTTCCTGGTTGTCGACCTGGTCGAGGCTGAGGGTGGACCCGTCTTCCATCCGGACCCACACATGGGCCGGGCGTCCGGCGGTCACGTGGACATGGACCGTGCCCACATGGTTCTCCTCGACGACCACGCAGTCGGGCAAGGGCTGTTTCCAGATGCGCTCATCGGCCTCGACGAAGGCCGTGTCAACCCACCCCGGGGCGCCGACATCCACGCCCAGCGCCTTCAGGCAGGCGATCAGCGTTTCTTCGGACGGCTCGCGGTAGTGCCCCTTCCAGTCCCAGAATTCGGTCGCGATCCCGTACAAATGGGCGAGACGAGCAATTCGCCGATCGGAACCTGGCATGAGTGACCCCTACTTCAATCTATAAATATTTATTATGTCTTTGTTGGTGATGTTGGGTGTGCGTGGGCTTACCCGTTGTGCTCAGGCACTCCCCGGCTGCGCACCATGACGGTGTTGGCGAACACATCGGTGACGGATTGTTTACGGCGGTGCCACAGGGGCATCACCGCGTTGAGAACGGCGAACAAGACGAACAGCCCGCCGCCGGCGCTGAGCAGGGCCCAGCAGAACCCCTTCGACATCGCCCTCAGCCACCCGGGTTTCTCCACCTTGAACTCGACGGGAGCCCCGGCGGCGATCAGCGACAACGGCAGTGGCGCCTTGACGGCTTTGATCCCGCAGAGCCGCTGGCCCAGAGTGGCTCCCCACGTACCCAAGAAAATGACGCAGTACACCGCCGTCACACCCCCGGCGACCAGCGTCAATGATGAGGTGGCGTTCTGGAGGGCGGTGCCCGGAATCGCCCACGCCCCACCAGCCAGCATGCTCGCCTGGAAATCCGCGCTGTAGGCCAGGTACAAATCCCACCAGCGGCGCAGGAATCCGGGATATCCGACAATCAACACCACGATGGTCACCACCCAGGCGATGATCGTGTCGGCGATGCCCGAGCCAAACTTGCGCCACCATCCCGCCAGTGGAAGGTCCAGGGCCGGGTCGCGGACCTGCGTTTTGGGCCGTGGCATGGCAGGATACTTCAGATCGATCGGCCCCACGTTGCGGACCACCTGGGTCCACTGCCTGCCATCCCAATAGCGCTCCCGCTCAGGGCGGGCAGGATCGGGGTACCACCCCCGAGGCGGGGAGGAAAGATCCGGCGGTGTGCTCACCCCACTATTGTGCCAGAATCCACAACCTGATCACTGCTTGACACCACAGTGATGTCACGCGATCTCACTTCGCCCGAATCCACCGATCCACTCAGATATCACACCTGGACAAACGTTCACGAAAACAGGCTCACCTGTTGGGTGAGACCGGGTGCGCTGGCCGGTCTGGTGACGTACACTGTTGAACCGTTGACCAGGGGGGACCCGGGTCAGCCCCTGTGCTCGCTGCGCTGTCCGGCACTATCCACCATCATGCCGGACAGCGTGGCGCCTGTAGGAACACCACTCACGATGACTCACCAGAGCGGCAGGTATGACGACCCAGGAAGCTTCGATCCGGAGCCACATCGCCACGGCGCGCAGGGTTGTGGTCAAGATCGGCTCATCCTCGCTGGCATCGGCCAAGTCCGGCCTGGCCACCGACCGTCTGGAGGCCCTGGTCGAGGTCCTGGCGCAGCGGCAGCTCAGTGGTTCAGAAATGATCGTTGTTACTTCAGGAGCCATCGCGGCCGGGTTGAAGCCCCTCGGGCTGACGCACCGTCCCGTCGATGTCGTCCAGCAGCAGGCCGCGGCTGCGGTCGGCCAGGGACTGTTGATGGCGGCCTACACCCACGCTTTCGCGGCGCACGACATCCGTACGGCCCAGGTGCTGTTGACCATCGAAGACCTGGCTGAGAAAAACAGCTACACCAACGCCCTGCACACCTTCGGCGCGCTGACCCGGCTCGGCGTCGTCACAGTGGTCAACGAGAACGACACCGTCGCCACCCGCGAAATCCGTCTGGGCGACAATGACCATTTAGCAGCGCTGGTAGCCGAGTTGGTACGGGCCGACGCTCTCATCCTGCTCACCGACGTGGACGGGCTGTACACCGTCCATCCCCACCATCCTGAGGCACAGCAGGTCGGCTTCGTCGACGATGTCGCCAGCCTGCGCGCCGATGTGCTCAGACCCGGCACGTCCGGTGTCGGCAGTGGCGGGATGGCCACCAAGGTCGAAGCCGCGCGGCTGGCGTGCACCGCCGGGATTCCGGTGGGCCTGGCGAGGTGGGACCAGGTCGGGCCGATGCTGGCCGGTGAGCAGGTCGGCACCGTCTTCGCCGCCTCGACCAAGCGCTATTCGCGCCGTCACGGATGGGCCGCCCACGCCAGTGCCGCCCAGGGAAAACTCCACGTGGACGCCGGGGCCGTCAAGGCCCTGACGACGACCGCCGCCTCACTCCTGGCTGCCGGCATCAGCGAAGTCGAGGGAAGTTTCCGCAGCGGGGATTCGGTCGAGGTGGTGGGTCCCAACGGGCAGGTCATCGCCCGCGGAGTGGTCGGATTCGACGCGGCCGATCTGCCCGAGATGCTGGGCCGTACCACCACAGAATTGGCCGCCGCCCTGGGGCCACAACATGCCAAACCTGTTATCCATCGGGACGATCTCGTCATGGCTTCTGACGCGTCCCCCCTACTGGGAAGAGTAATCTAAATCCATGAGTTCTCCAGATTTCGCCCGACAGGCCCTGGCTGCCCGCCAGGCTTCCCTCGGCCTTGCCATCGCGACCCGGGCCTCCAAAGACAACGCACTTAACGCAATGGCTGATTCTTTGCTCGGCGCGGGATCGGCGATCCTGCCCGCCAATGAGAAGGATGTCGACCGGGCCAAGAACGCCGGCGTCTCACCTGCTCTGATCGACCGGCTGATGCTCAATCCGGCACGGCTGACAGCGATGTCCCAGGGGTTGCGGGACCTGGCCCGGTTGGCCGATCCGATCGGCGAAGTGGTCCGCGGGTGGCAGCTTGCGAACGGCGTCCACATCGATCAGGTACGCGTACCCCTCGGCGTGATCGGGATCATCTACGAGGCCCGCCCCAATGTCACCGCCGATGCGGCTGGCATCTGCCTTAAATCGGGCAATGCCACCTTGTTGCGTGGATCCTCCAGCGCGGTTGAGTCCAACCGGGCCATCATCTCCGCCCTCAGGTTCGGACTGGAGTCGGCGGGCATGAACCCCAATCTGGTCAACCTGGTCGAAGGCGGGCACGAGGTCACCACCGACATGATGAACGCCCGCGGCCTGGTCGACGTGCTGATCCCCCGCGGCAGCGCCGCCCTGATCAACACGGTGGTCGAGGGATCCCAGGTTCCCGTCATCGAAACTGGTAGTGGCAATTGTCACCTGTTCGTCGACGTCAGCGCCGACGAGGACATGGCCGTGTCGGTGATGCTGAACGCCAAGACCCAGCGGCCATCGGTCTGCAACGCCCTGGAAACGCTGCTCGTCCATCAGGCCATCGCCCACACCTTCCTGCCCGCCGCAGTCGACGCCCTGGT
This sequence comes from Propionibacteriaceae bacterium, assembly GCA_009778725.1. Lineage (GTDB taxonomy): Bacteria > Actinomycetota > Actinomycetes > Propionibacteriales > Propionibacteriaceae > WQYJ01. The sequence continues at coordinate 1,384 of WRFP01000009.1, read as the reverse complement.
CGAAGCCGGTGTCCGCGTCCACGGCGACGCCACCGCCTGTGCTCTCGACTCCCGGATCGACCTGGTTCCCGACGACGGCTGGGACGACGAGTTCTTGAGCCTGGACATCCGCATCGCGGTCGTCCCCGCCATCGATGAGGCGATCACCTTCATCCGCCGCCACAGCTCCGGCCACTCGGAGACGATCATCACCAACGACGCCTTCCACCAGAAGCGCTTCACCACCGAAGTCGACGCCGCCTGCGTCCTGGTCAACGCCTCCAGCCGCTTCGTCGATGGTGGCGAATTCGGCTTCGGCGCCGAGGTCGGAATCTCCACCCAAAAACTCCACGCCCGAGGCCCCATGGCCCTGCCAGAGATGACCTCCACCAAATACATCGTCACCGGCAATGGACAAATACGATAGACAGTTGCCGTACGCCCCTGGGGCACTGAAACTGCAAGAGAACTTGCTTAGGCACTAGGGTTGGTCATACTGCAGCATCCTTGGTCAAAATTCGATATCTGCGTTGTGGTCAGCCCTGTGGCTCCGTATACTTAAGTCACTTGTACCGGCCCTCTACCGAGTTATCTCGGCAAGGCCGGTCTTCTTATTCCAGCTCAACAATATGCGTCATCCGACGAACCCCTCGCTAATTTGGACGCTGATGACTGAAATACGACGGTAGTGAGGGGGTTCGTCCCTGTAGTGGCTTTGTCCTAGTCACCGCGAAGGTATATCTCTACGCGATCGCTGGTCCACGTCGGAATTCCCGAGCCGAAGAAGTCATTGTCCTCAGTCCATAATCCTTCGGCGCATCACGATTCTCGAGCCTGGGTCCTTCGGACATCAGCGAATTCTGCTACGACAGCGTCTTCGGTCATGCCTAGCTCCGCCAGGAGGGAGTTGGCTTTGCGGGCAGCTTCGGCGTATGCGTCGAGGTCGGCTTGCCGGTCACGGTTGACGGGAATGAACAGGCCAACTGTTTGGCCGTGACGGGTAATCGTCACGGGTTCTGGTTGGTCGATATAACCTGCTAGGTCTTCGCGGAACTCTCTGACGCCTGCCGTCACGCTCACGGACACTCCTGTCTATTATGTACTCGTGTGTACACAATATCATGTACTGAACTCCCAGTGCCACACATCTGTAATGGGTCGCCCATCCCGACATCCTTCGGGACATCTATTTGATGACCCTCAAGGGTTGGTCCCTTAGGGGTTTTGTGGTGGTGGGCTGGTTCCGGTTGGTCCGGTGTCTGTGCGGGTTGGTGGTCGATCAGGACAGGGGTGATGTTGGGGTGTCAGGACAATGGTGTTGGTTTTTGGGTGTCGTGGGGGTGGGGGTGCGGGGGTGGTGTCGGTGGTGCCGTCGGGGCCGACTGTGAAGGTTTGGCCCAGGCCG